>NZ_LWFI01000046.1:0-874 GCF_001635735.1 Oleiphilus sp. HI0067 | reverse complement strand
CCCCACGACACCCACTGGTACGATCGGCGTGTTATGTTCCATCGCTAGACGCACAAAACCATTGCCAAAACGCTGCAGTTGGTATCGGTCTTTGTACATCTTTCCTGAGCCACGAATACCCTCTGGGAACACAATAACGGCTTCGCCATTTTCGAGCATTTTTGCGCAGTTTGTAGGGTCACCCAGTACTGCGCCCAATTGATTAAGCATGTTTCCAATATAGGGCACAGTGGGAAAGAAGCGCTCAATCATTGCACGAGGATAGCGCGGTGCATGATCGCGATTCGCAACGGCATAACCAATTAAGGTGCCATCGATAGGGAGCTGTCCGCTATGGTTGGCGATAATTAAAACAGGGCCATCATTAGGTATGTGTTCAAGACCACTTGTTTCAACACGAAAATATTTGTCGTAAATGTTGCTAAACAATGAGAATACGATTTTGTTCATATCGGTGTTAAACCCCCATGGATCATAGCCCAAGGAGCCAACAGGCTTTTCAATGCGATCTAGCTTTTCATCCAGTTCTTGAGAAACCAGTTGCTTTTTAAGGAACGACTTTAAATTCATATTGTTCTTGTCGAGATACTGATGCACACGGATTTGATTTTAATTAACCAGAGCCACGTTACATACTGATTAAATTCTACGCCGCTTATGATTATCGTTAAAATATTGGCGCTATTTGTTTTAATTGTTTCGTAAGCAGATATTATTCCATAACCTAATGCTTATAAACTTTTTCTTTTCCTGTTCTATTGTCAAAAGGTATCAATACAATGTTACAGTGGTATGTAAAACAGTTTGCCGAATTAAGTGTTGAAGAGCTTTTGGGCATTCTAAGACTTAGACAAGACGTATTCATAATCGAGCA
>NZ_LWFI01000045.1:0-598 GCF_001635735.1 Oleiphilus sp. HI0067 | reverse complement strand
CACGTATTTCAACCATAAGATTGTCAAAGACACGATCTACGTCGTAAAAGAAGCGGCGCATCGCTTCGATCAATCCTTTTGTACTCCATGCATCTTGCATCGCTCTGCGAATATCGTCGGCAAGTGCATCAAACTTATCGAGATGAACAAGATCATGGAGGATTTCTTTCTGCGACATCATCAAACGTCGACTTGAACGCAAAGCAACGAGTTTTCTATAGAACTCAGCATGATCTTGTTGTGTTTGATCAGCAATATCATTCAGAGATGACTCAGCATCTTCATTGCGTTCATGCGCTAGTAAATGTTCTTTTGCGCGAACTAGCTGATGCCGTATTACTTTTTCACTGCTCTGTACTAAAGAACTGATATCAGAAATAGCTGAGCTGTAGAGTAAACATTCACGCTCGTTAACCAACTGCTCTATCAGCAAGTTTTCAAATTTTTGGAGGCCACTTTTCTGACCTAGCGCATCATCTTGTTTTACTTTTGCATGTAATGCTTTCTTTGCTGAAACTGGCAACACATGCTCTGCGGCAATACAAAGCTTTCTAGCAGTATCCTGCTTCACTGACTCAATCGCTGCAGCCGTATACGT
>NZ_LWFI01000044.1:0-1029 GCF_001635735.1 Oleiphilus sp. HI0067 | reverse complement strand
AGTGCAAAGTATTTTCTTTGGTGGAGGCACCCCAAGTTTAATGAGCGGGGATTTTTACCGGCAGTTGTTAAATGCCTTGAGAGAGAATCTAAACTTTTCTGAAGATATAGAGATTACGCTGGAAGCTAACCCTGGTGCTAGCGATGCGGCTTATTTTAATGGTTATGTTGAAGCTGGTATTAATCGGATCTCGCTCGGTGTTCAAAGCTTTCAAAATAATCAGCTCCAAGCTTTAGGAAGAATTCATACTGTTGATCATGTGTACCAAGCTGTTGAGGCTTTGAAAGCGGCGGGTATTCGTAACTTTAATATCGACCTAATGCATGGCTTGTCCGATCAAACGCCAGAGCTGGCAATGGATGATTTGAAGCGAGCTTTTGAATTGTCTCCGACACACGTGAGCTGGTATCAATTAACGATCGAACCGAATACTGAGTTTTATTCGCGGCCTCCCGTAATTCCAGAAGATGATGCCCTTTGGGAAATTATTGAAAGTGGCTCGGGACTGTTGAAAGATAAAGGTTATCAACAGTATGAGGTGTCTGCATTTGCACAACAAGATAAGCAGGCTCGCCATAATTTGAATTACTGGGAGTTTGGCGATTACATTGGTTTAGGTGCAGGTGCGCATTCAAAAATTACGCTTGCTGGAGATGGGCGTCTACTTCGATACCGTAAGTCGCGAATACCAGAAGCGTATATGGCTGATCGAATTCAATATCGAATTGGCGAAGAAGTCATCGAACGTGATGCACAAGCCTTTGAGTTTATGATGAATGCACTGCGATTAAAGCAAGGAGTTGAGAGTCGTTTATTAGAGCGGCGCACTCTGCTGAAATTGTCAGATCTGTCCAAGATCATTGATCAACTTCGATCGGAGGGTTTGTTTGTGGAGGATACGCAACGTATCCAATTAACGGATGAGGGTTTTTTGTTTTTGAATTCGGTGCTGGAGAGGTTTTTGTGATGCTTTCTAATTTCTACTCTTCTTCAGTTTTCGTCTTGATGGACGACTTGAAGGTAGTGCTA
>NZ_LWFI01000043.1:0-850 GCF_001635735.1 Oleiphilus sp. HI0067 | reverse complement strand
CTGCTCACGTTTCTCCTTAAGTTCCGCAATTTCTTTGGTCTTCTTATCAAGCACAGCCATCGATGTTTTGATGTAGGAATTGCGTGCTTTTTGCTCTGCAATCATGCCACTAACTTGCGTATTCCAAAGAAAGAAAAGGCCACCAGCTGCAACAGCCACAGCAACAAGCATTGCGATAAATTCTTTTTGTCGTTTGGCTCGGAGTTCTTCGCGCCACGGACGTAGGTTAATACTTGGCATCAGTCAAAACTCCTCATCGCTAAACCGCAAGCAATCATTAATGCCGGCGCATCATTACTCAGAGCTGAGGCATTTACTTTTGAGTTCAACGTCATATCTGAAAATGGATTTGCTACGACTGTCTTGATCCCAACCTTCTCTTGAATCATTTCAGCAAGATCTGGAACGGAAGCAACACCGCCAGCAAGTACTACATAATCAACTTCGTTGTATTGACTAGACCCAAAGAAGAATTGCAAAGAGCGAGCCACTTGTTGAACAACAGCTTCTTTGAACGGCTCAAGCACCTCACGTTCGTAGTCATCCGGCAAACCGCCTTGCTTTTTCGTCAGGCCAGCTTCTTCATACGACAAACCGTAACGACGCTGAATTTCTTCCGTCAGCTGACGTCCACCAAACAATTGTTCACGGGTATAAACGGTAGTATTTTCGGCGAGCACACTTAGCGTTGTCATGGTTGAACCAACATCAACAACTGCCACAGTTTGCTCTTCTGGAGAATCTTCCATTTGGGAAGCGATAAGACCGAAGGCACGCTCAACTGCATGCGCTTCAATATCAACGACTCGACTGATAAGCCCACCAATTTCGAGGGCATCTTCACGTAATT
>NZ_LWFI01000042.1:0-711 GCF_001635735.1 Oleiphilus sp. HI0067 | reverse complement strand
GTTCGTAGTATCTAGCTCACCACCAAACAATTCTTTTCTGTGTGTACCGCTTATAAGCAGAGCTCCCCAGCCTCCGGGGCCTGGGTTACCCTTGCACGCACCGTCGGTATAAATATCTATTTCTGTACTCATGAATATTGATCTAGGCGGTAATAAAAACTATTTTTCCGAATCTCTCGATTGTCGATTCGCTACGGGCAATCCGATGACGTTGGGCTTTCGCGCCCATCGTCGGGAGGTATTAATCAAACCCAACTGCTGTTTGCGCGCCATAATAACGTAGTAAGCGCCCAATGGCACCTTGGCGTTGACGACACTCTCTATCCAAGCAAAGCGCTTAGCTAAACCAGGGCGATTAATGGTTGGGGCATAAAAGTGATATTTATGACTTTCAATTTTGAAGTCCAACAGCGTTAACCAATCAGCGACTCTATTGCCCGATAAAAAGCGATTCATCCAGATGCCAGATCGAGATCTATTGGCTAATTTAGCCAAACCCCACAAACTCAGTGGATTGAACCCAATTAAAACCAAAGTCCCGTTGGACTTTAAGATACGAGAGGTTTCGCGCAAAGTTTGATGAGGAGAAGGACTGAAATCCAAAGCGTGATGCATGATCACTAAGTCAGCACTGTCATGCGGCAATGCAATGTCTGTTGTCTGACAAACCAAGGTGTTGTTAGGCATTTCTACTTCATAGTTCGGAACGAC
>NZ_LWFI01000041.1:0-1392 GCF_001635735.1 Oleiphilus sp. HI0067 | reverse complement strand
CATAAGCCGGCATTACAGCGCGAACGAAATTCAATACATCTTCAAATACTGCAGGTGCGTCGACCAATACCTCGCCGATATCTTGGCGCAGATAGTCTCGAATAGCGCGAATGATTACGTTGCTTTCTTGGTAGATTAAGAAAGGAGCGGGGCGGCTCTCAGACGCAGTCTTAATGGAATCCCAAAATTGAACAAGGTAGTCAAGGTCCCATTGTAGTTCTTCAGTACTTCGACCAACGCCTGCAGTGCGAACAATAACGCCCATGCTGTTAGGCATGTTTAAGCCAGACATTGCTTCTTTTAGCTGTGCGCGATCTGGCCCTTCAATTCGGCGAGAAATGCCGCCGGCTCTTGCGTTGTTTGGCATGAGTACCAAGTAACGACCAGCTAGGCTGATAAACGTAGTGAGTGCAGCACCCTTGTTACCGCGTTCTTCCTTTTCAACCTGTACGATTACTTCTTGGCCTTCGCTGATCGCATCTTTGATGTTAACGCGGCCTTTGCCAGCGCTTGGCTTGAAGTATTCTTTTGAAATTTCTTTAAGAGGAAGGAAGCCGTGTCGCTCGGCACCGAAATCGACGAAAGCAGCTTCTAGGCTAGGTTCAACACGGGTTACTTTGCCTTTATAAATGTTTGCTTTCTTTTGCTCGCGAGAGCCGGCTTCAATGTCTAGGTCGTAGAGTTTTTGCCCGTCAACGAGGGCTACACGCAACTCTTCGCTTTGAGTCGCGTTGATTAACATTCTTTTCATGAACAACGTCCAATATGGCGCTGTATACAGGAAGGGCAGAAAGATCGAGGGTTAGAATACCTACAACTGTGGCGTTAAAACGAGCATGCAAACACTAAACTCCAGGTTTTATAGCTGCTCTGTTGAACTAACATCTCATTGTAAACAGCAGGTCTTATGGTCTCTTTACAACGCAAGTCTTGTGAACTCACGGTGTCGGCCTGTGTCGTGATCATGCTTTGAATGGCTTACGAAGGCCTCTTTAAGCATCATCTAAAGATCTTTTGCGCTACGCTGTACAGCGTATTTATCCAATCATTTGTTTTGCAAACTGCGTAAAAACAAATGTTCCTTTGGGTGTTTCTCTTTTCATACCGTGAGCACAGTGAGCGCTATGCGATAGGCAGGCTTCAAGGCTTCGAACGATATGTATTACCAATGCATCACCATCATTCAACTTTGCCAACGCTTTTCTCATTGCTGTTTTTTTGCAACAAGTGCAAAGCGGCTATACTCTTTTT
Organism: Oleiphilus sp. HI0067; assembly: GCF_001635735.1. NCBI lineage: Bacteria > Pseudomonadati > Pseudomonadota > Gammaproteobacteria > Oceanospirillales > Oleiphilaceae > Oleiphilus > Oleiphilus sp. HI0067. The sequence continues at coordinate 141 of NZ_LWFI01000041.1, read as the reverse complement.
TCCTGCAGATTCTAGTGAAGAATGTGCGTATTTTACGGGGCTAAAGCTGTATGATTGCGGAAACGAAAATGTCGTTTCAAGCACCTTTGGATTTAAAAGGGGCCGACGCGGAAGCGAATATAGCAGTAATTGGTAGGTCGG
>NZ_LWFI01000040.1:0-1832 GCF_001635735.1 Oleiphilus sp. HI0067 | reverse complement strand
CCGCACAAAATATAACCAAAAAAAAGCGCTTGCACCGTCTTTAATCGGACGCAACAGAAGAGTATGACTTGCGTCCTTTTTTGAGCGACACATCGGCAAACGTTTTGGTTAAAATCGGCCCTTACACATTAGCAAATAATTTAGTGCTAGCACCGATGGCCGGTGTCACCGATAGACCTTTTCGTCAATTGTGTCGCCAATATGGTGCGGGACTTGCTGTCTCCGAGATGGTCATCGCAGATCCTAGCTTTTGGAAAACACGCAAATCCAAACATCGCCTTGATCATGAGGGTGAACAAGCGCCAATTTCTGTTCAAATCGCCGGCGGCGACGCTCAGATGCTTGCCGAATCCGCACGACTCAATGCGGAGCAAGGTGCCCAAATTATTGATATCAATATGGGATGCCCTGCAAAGAAAGTGTGTAATAAAGCAGCTGGGTCAGCGTTAATGAAAGATGAAGCACTTGTTAAAGAGATTCTTCATAGCGTAGTGGATGCGGTCGATATTCCAGTCACTCTGAAAATCAGAACAGGCTGGGATACAGGAAATAAGAATGCCCTAACAATCGCTAAAATAGCGCAAGAGGCGGGCATTCAAGCGTTGGCAATACATGGCCGAACTAGAGCTTGCGCATATCGCGGAGAAGCTGAGTACGACACCATAAAACAAGTGAAAGAAAACCTAGCAATTCCGGTGTTTGCTAATGGGGATATTACTTCTCCAGAGAAAGCGAAAGCTGTTCTCGACTACACCGGCGCAGACGGACTTTTAATAGGACGAGCCGCTCAAGGAAAACCTTGGATATTTGAGGAAATAGAGCACTTTTTAAAAACAGGGAAGCATCTTCCGCAGCGAGAGCTTTTGGAGCAACAGGATATTATGTTGCGCCATGTAAGTGCATTGCATTGTTTTTATGGCGACATTATGGGCGTGCGAATTGCCCGAAAACATGTCGCTTGGTATTTTCAAACTCGGATAGATGGTAAAGCGTTCAGAAAGACTTTTAACACTATTGAATCAACACAAGATCAACTTAACGCGATAAGCGAGTATTTTAAGCGATCGAACAACCAAGGAGATGAAGCTGCATGAGTTCTGAGATGCTAGCCGACAACCAAGACATCCAACCATCACAAAACGCCCCATTGCTTGATGGCGGCACAACATTACGTGATGAGGTAGAAAAAGCGCTGAGCAACTATTTTGCTCAACTAGACGGCGCGCCTGTTACAGACGTCTACCAACTCGTACTTTCAGAAGTAGAAGCTCCTCTTCTAGAGCAAGTATTGAAATATACGCGCAACAACCAAACCAAAGCCTCTGTGCTTCTGGGTCTCAACCGAGGCACTCTGCGCAAAAAACTCAAGCAGTACGGTCTACTGTAAACAGCATCAAAACAAGGGCGGGATTTTCTCGCCCTTTTTCGTTTTAAAGACAAGTAAAAAGTGGAAGTAACTATGACAACAAACGCTCGCCCTGTTGCTGTAAAGCGCGCACTAATAAGTGTCTCGGATAAAACAGGCATTGTTGAATTCGCAAAGAACCTAAAAGACCTTGGTGTTGAACTGCTGTCGACCGGCGGTACCTTTAAATTACTTCAAAGCGAAAACATTCCTGTCACAGAGGTTTCAGACTATACAGGCTTTCCTGAAATGATGGATGGTCGCGTAAAAACTCTCCACCCTAAAGTTCATGGTGGAATACTTGGTCGTCGCGGACAAGATGATGAAGTCATGCAGGCACATGATATCGCTGCAATCGATATGGTTGTCGTAAACCTTTACCCATTCGCTGAAACCATCGCGAAACCAGATTGCTCAATGGATGATG
>NZ_LWFI01000039.1:0-810 GCF_001635735.1 Oleiphilus sp. HI0067 | reverse complement strand
TTTTTAAGCATTTAAGCCTGTTGTAAATCTATTTGAAATAGATGACACTGATTGCGTCGCTAATGATGACGCTGAAATGTCCGAACTTTCGGGCGAACAATAATAATGCGAATCGTGGTGGCATCAATTTTGTATATAGAGCTCACATCAGTGCATGTGTCAGCTTTCTGTTGTTGCTTAGGTGCGCTGCGAAATCCTTTTTGGAAGAAAACAAAACTTAGGAGAACACGAATGTTGAAATTCTCTTCATTGGTCGCTGCAGGTCTTGCAGTAGGCTTATCTTTTGGTGCAAATGCAGGAACGCTTGAAGACGTTAAAAAACGCGGAATGCTTTCTTGTGGTGTGAGTACTGGTCTTGCTGGATTTTCTCAGAAAGACGAAAAGGGTGAATGGAGTGGTCTAGATGTCGACGTCTGTAAAGCTGTTGCAGCAGCTGTTTTAGGCGATGCATCTAAGGTTCAATACAAGCCTTTAACTGCTAAAGAGCGTTTTACAGCGCTTCAGTCTGGTGAGATTGATATCTTATCTCGTAACACTACATGGACACACACTCGTGACACCTCTCTGGGATTAAACTTTGCAGGCGTTAACTACTACGACGGTCAAGGTTTCATGGTGTCGAAAAAGCTTGGTGTTAAAAGTGCTCTTGAGTTAGATGGTGCTGCGGCTTGTATTCAAGCTGGTACAACAACTGAGTTGAACTTAGCAGATTATTTCCGCGCAAACGGTATGAAATATACTGCTGTAACATTTGATACTTCAGATCAAACACGTGCTGGTTTTGAAAGTGGTCGTTGTGATGTTCTTACT
>NZ_LWFI01000038.1:0-519 GCF_001635735.1 Oleiphilus sp. HI0067 | reverse complement strand
AATTGCTGACTTTCATACTATATACATCGTACTGTTAAATTTATTGTTTCATGACGGATGTTCTCCGGAATTTAAGTCTTGGATAAATCGGAGAGTGTATGAATAAGTTAATCAGCTTAGGTATAGCGTGTTTGGTCGCAGCACTTAGCGGCTGCGCAGTGAATCAGGAGCTAGTGAAAGATATAAGTTTGGAAACCGAGAAGCATCCAAGAGCAAATCTGGCGGGCTACAAAACTTACAGTTGGATAGGGTCGACCGCTTTAATGATTGATCCTGGACACAAAATTCATTCTCGGGGATTTAATGGAGGTCTAGAGTTTGAATACCTAGTGAATAAAAAAATGCGAGAGCTTGGCTTTTCGCAATTAGCGCAATCACGTGAGCTTGGGATTGCGTATACTGTTGGCGTTGTGACCGATATTCCTGAAATTCCTAACGAGACAATGAAGCAGCTTAAATTACTCGGTGACAAGCCTGCGATTGGCCTTCGTATCGTTGCGGTTGATATGGCGACACAAA
>NZ_LWFI01000037.1:0-766 GCF_001635735.1 Oleiphilus sp. HI0067 | reverse complement strand
TTGCGTTTCATCGATCGACAAACCCAACTTTTGGAGACTTTCAGTTGCCTGAAGAAGTGTAGCGTCGAGCAGTAGCTGATCGGTTTCTGAGAAGTCTACTTCTCGGGTAGCATCCGCTATGTCACGATTAATACGATCAATACGGTTTTGCTTCGCTACATATTGTCTTTGCAAAGCGTCTAAATCCGCCTGCGCCTTGTTTAAACTTTGCTGCTGCGAATCATTCAAATTCGCTAAACGCTGTTCAAGTGCATTTTTTTCTGCAACCAAGTAGGCATATTCTTTCTGATAAGCCAGTTCTAATTCGTTAGCATTTAGCACTAGCGAAGTCATCACCAGCACTGTCAACGATATTATTTTTACGAAGATTTTATTCATGGGAATCACTAAGGTTCTCGTTATAGTTAGCAAAGCTACTGAGCCGCGATGCTTGGTAGAATGTTGGGAACCGTGAACATTCCATTTCGAATATTCTTGGCAAATGCATCAAACAGGTAATCAAGATTTACACTCGCTTCTCGGCCGTTCAGTTCTTCTTGTACCCAAGCTCCGTCTACCTGCTTAATTAGTCCGTAGCTGTCATCGGCACCTTGGTAGAACGCAGCAATCTTGCCCAAACGCAATACTTTTACTAATTGCTCATTCCCACCAATTAAAACCGTTTCGTTATAAATTCCACTGCTACGCCCCATCATTAACTCGTCCTCTACGAAGGCCCACAACTGATTTACCGCTTTGTTTGGAGTGATAAGATTGGCATCAAGGC
>NZ_LWFI01000036.1:0-1731 GCF_001635735.1 Oleiphilus sp. HI0067 | reverse complement strand
GCTCGAAGAGCAATCGAAGCAGCTAAATATTGGTTTTATTTCAAGAATGACGCGTAAGCGACCCTTTGTACGTCTAAAGATGGCAGCGAGTGTTGATGGGCGAACAGCAATGGCTTCTGGCGAAAGTCAGTGGATTACCGGTGCTGCTGCGAGAGAAGATGTACAAGCGTGGCGCGCAAAGTCTTCTGCTATTTTAACTGGCGTAGGAACCGTTCTATACGACAATGCCAAGTTAACGGTGCGAACTGATCATCTACTCGATAAACGAGGGTTTCAGCCGATGCGCGTGGTTCTTGATGCGCACGCACGTTTAACCGGGCAAGAAGCGGTTTTTGAGAACAATGCTGCGGTGCAGTATGTCGTATCGGAAGAGGCTAAGGTTTCTCCCGAAATTGTGGGTTCGCAACATGTCAATGTCGTACGTTTAGCATTGGACGCGAAAGGATATTTTGATTTATCTGCGCTTCTCCATGCTCTGGCCGAACAAGAAGTCAATGATCTTTTTGTGGAGGCTGGAGAGAGTCTTTCTGGCAGTTTTATAGATCAAAATTGCGTAGATGAATTACTGCTGTATGTTGCGCCTAAGTTGATGGGGCATCAGGCAAAAGCTCTGGCGAATCTGCCATTTGATCGTATGGGGCAGGCCATAGATTTAGATCTTAAGGATGTTCGACAAGTAGGGGCCGATCTACGATTTCAGTATCAATTTAAGGGCGCTCTTTAGAAATGTTTACAGGTATTATTGAGGCGGTTGGCACCATAGCTGCCATTGAAAGTGCTCGTTCAGGCGCTCAACTTCGTATCAATGTCCAAGCCCTTGATATGAGTGATGTTCAATTGGGAGACAGCATTGCTGTAAACGGAGTTTGTCTGACTGTCACCGCTTTCTCTCCTAATGATTTTTGTGCGGATATCTCCGCAGAGTCATTGCGTTACACACGATTCGCAACGATGCGAGTCGGTGATCGAGTTAATCTTGAAAAAGCGCTTACGCTTTCGCGCCGTTTAGGTGGCCACTTAGTCAGTGGGCATGTTGATGGAATAGGGTCTATAGTTGCTGTCAGCTCAGAAGGTGACTCATTACGTTATACCATTCACTGTTCATCGGAACTTTCGCGCTATATCGCGAATAAAGGCTCAATTACCGTGGATGGAGTTAGTCTTACAGTGACTGGTTTGGTGGATGAAGGATTTACTCTCAATATTGTTCCTCATACCGCTCAGAATACGATTATCCCTGAGTACTCAACTGGCCGAGATGTGCACTTAGAGGTAGATCTTATGGCTCGCTATGCAGAGCGGTTATTGAGTTTTTCAGATGAAAAGCAATCGCCGAAGTCGGTGATTGATGAAGCGTTTTTAGCAAAGAACGGTTACAAGATATAGAAACATACCTAGCTTAATTTGCTGGGTCTTTGGAGGTTGAATGAAGCTCAACACTGTTGAAGAGCTAGTTGAAGATATCCGTCAAGGTAAAATGGTTATTCTGATGGATGACGAGGACCGAGAGAACGAAGGTGATCTCGTTATTGCGGCAGAGCAAGTGCGTCCTGAAGATATTAATTTCATGGCGACACATGCGCGTGGTCTCATTTGTATGACGATGACGAGAGATCGTGCGGATTATTTTGGCTTGCCTCCGATGGCGCATGCAAATAACGCACAATTTTCAACTAATTTTACTGTTTCGATTGAAGCGGCAGAAGGTGTAACGACGGGCATCTCTGCTGC
>NZ_LWFI01000035.1:0-721 GCF_001635735.1 Oleiphilus sp. HI0067 | reverse complement strand
ACTCATATCCGATGCCACAGCCGGCTTTTAGTGTTAAGCCTGCTTCGTGGTTTTTAAGTAGGATATCGTCCATTGAGTCATAGACTGTGCCTGAAACGGTACAGTTAATGGTGGAAGTTGCAGGCTTATGTTCGCCAGCGCCTGCATTCGACATAATGCGGCCTGCGGGAATGACGCCAGTTTCTAATGCCCATTTAAAATCTGCATATACCTGCTCGCGCTTTTCCTCTGGTTCTACAGAAGATAGAGCACGGGCCACACGTTCATAAGTTTCAGCGATTGTTTTATCAACAGCCTCGCCAGACTTTGTTTTCAGCTGGTATTTAGTGTGCCAAATGTCTACCGACGCATCTTGCATCGGGAGTGGAGAAATGAGCGGTTCGACCTTAGCGTTCATTTATGAAACCTCGTGGACGTTCTAAATGACAGACACTCTTCCTTAAGTGAGCTATCACATTAAAATGTTTTATTGGCTGCCTTACCTGAGCAACCCCTATATTTAGTGGTGGCAGAAATGTTCTCTTTCTGCTCACGTATAACCTTTAAAGCCAAGACAACTAAGCGATTACGAGGGTTCAAAGGTACAGCTATTCGTTTAGTTACGCCTGATGACGGGATAGAAGATGTATCCCTATATATAGTATTATGAATTGTTGGTTTACTATATGTAGCGTACTTGCGAAGAAGTATAACAGCATATAGTGGTATGTGAAGATTCTGT
>NZ_LWFI01000034.1:0-756 GCF_001635735.1 Oleiphilus sp. HI0067 | reverse complement strand
GAGCACATCGTAAATACCGTTTTTAATCACTTCTTCAGAAAACTCATCAGATTTTTTAGAGGTACACATGATGACAGGAACATGACTCGCGTTCGACATGGCTCGTATTTGCTTGGCAGCATCAACCCCGTTCATGCCGGGCATGAGCTGATCCATGAATATAACGTCGGGAACAGAACCACCTTCAACAATCTCAATTGCTTCTTCGCCTGAGCCTGCCATGCTCACTTCTAAATTTAGTTTTTCCAATAACTTGCGCAGAGCGAATCTTGCCACTTTGGAATCATCAACGATTAAAGCGCTCTTGATTGTCATGCTTAACCTCTTATATCTGCCGAGCAAAGCTCGATTTCAACAGTAAAATAAATGCGTTTTGGCGGATCGTGTGTCGATTACCAGCCGTCTAATTTAGGGCATTGCGTTGCACGGTAGCTTTTCGGACGATAACACACACCAGGTTCTGAAGAACGTGCCGTAAACACTTCACCTTCTTCAGTGGTGAGCGTTACTTTTCCAAAAGGTTCTCCATCTTTAAATGTACCGCTTATTTTGCTTCCGTTAGGGTTTAGTATTTCACCCTTGCCGTGATACAAGCCTTCAATAAATTGCCCTTCGTATTTCTTGCCACTGGCATACACTTCAACCCCTTTGCCGTGGAACAAACCGTTAGAGAAAGAACCTTCGTATGTGCCGCCATCTGGGTAAGTAAGGGTGCCATTGCCGTGGAATAGGTTGTCACTAAAACCACCAACATAA
>NZ_LWFI01000033.1:0-1323 GCF_001635735.1 Oleiphilus sp. HI0067 | reverse complement strand
TCAGTGGCTTATAACTTCACAGGTAAAGATTTATTCAGCAATGACAACACCCTAACTTGGGAGTTTGAGAAATTTTCCGTGTCGGGCAGTGCTGGCTTCAATACCGATGGGTTCGCTTATCTAGGTGCAACGCTTAGTACTTCCGTTGGCTATGACGCGAAGAGAGATAGTCACTTCTTATCGAATGAAAGTTCAGTCAATAGTGCATCGTTAAATGCGCGAGTATTTATTGATGAAAACGATAATCAGATGTTTGATGAAGGTGAAGAAACTTTGCCGGGTATTCGATTTAAGGGTAAGAGTAAATGGCGAACGTTTGAAACAGGCGATGACGGTGTCGTCGTTCTGAAAGGGATTGATCATCTTCAAATGGAAAAAATTGAGATTGAAGAAAAGAGTATTGAAGACCCGTTTATAAAAGCTGCATCCGGCCCGTTCTTTGTTTACACCCACGCAGGCTCAGTGTTACAGCAAGATATTCCTTTGGCCTATACCTTTGAAGTCGAAGGCAGTTTGTTTGTGAAACAGAATGGACAGCAACGACCTTTAAGCACGGTAAGGGTAGAGGTGCTTAATGAGGCGGGTGATCAAGTAGCTTTGACGCGCTCCGAATATGATGGGGTGTATTTGCTGTCAGGCTTGCTGCCAGGGAAGTACTGCGTTTCAGTTAATGAGAATGATTTGGCTGATCGTGATCTTAAAACGATTGAACCAACATGTTTTTATTCTGATGGTAAAGATGGCGTTGTGTTCATAGAGGATATCGTCTTTTAGTTGACGTGCTAGGCACCTTTTGCCGGGCAAAACGGGCTTATGTAACATTGCGTAACTTTTTGTGTTGCAGTGTTACAAATCTGTCCTATACTCGAAGTCCTAAATTTTTGGGGCTTCGACATGTCTGCGTGTTTTGGTTTAAAGCATATCCTGATGACGGCATCTCTCACGATGTTATCTCTTGCTGTGCACGCAGATCGCTTCAGTGCGCGTTTTGAAATCGTTAATTCTGTAAGCCTTTCCTCCATAGCGTTTGATGGCGCTGAGTCATCTTTAAACCCTGAAGACTGTAGTCCATCTTCTTCGACGGTCAATTCTGACTTTGATGCATGCGATGGCATGTTTCACACCAATCTAGACCTTGAAATAACCCAAGCCAGTTTGTTTATTAATGGTGTACCATTACCTTTTGAATATTATTCGCAAAGCTTCAATGGGGGAGTGGATAGTGGTGTCGAAGAAATTATGTTGGTAATGCAATAGAGCTGAAAATAAGGCTTTTATGTCGCAGAGTGCTTTGGTATTATGCGCGCTCGTTGATCGGCACTA
>NZ_LWFI01000032.1:0-1319 GCF_001635735.1 Oleiphilus sp. HI0067 | reverse complement strand
CGAAACCTATAAAGGGAACCGTCAAATCAACAGGCAGAATCACAAAAGAGCAGACATCAGAGTTACAGAACTCAAAAAACCGTGCAGAGAATCTTATGATTGTCGACCTATTACGGAATGATTTGAGTAAAGTCTCGCGATTACATTCAGTGAATGTTACAAAACTATTTGATATTGAGAGCTTTAATAATGTTCATCACTTAGTTAGCACAATTACTAGTGAAATAGATTGCTCAAAACACACCCCGTTTACCGCTTTTTTAAGCGCATTTCCCGGAGGATCTATTACCGGCGCACCCAAAAAGCGTGCACAGGAAATTATCACGGAGCTAGAGGCTCACCCTCGCCGCTTTTACTGTGGGTCAATATTTATGTGGGATAACGATCTGGATAAGTTTCAATCTAATATTCTGATACGTACCGTGGAGATTGAAAAGAAAAAAGCTTTTTGTTGGGGAGGGGGCGGAATCGTGGCTGATTCTCAATTAGACGAGGAATATATGGAAAGTCTCAATAAGATCGCGCATATCACCGGAAAATTGATTGAGACTTAAACTCAGTCACGAGCAGTGTAGCTATATAACTAACCTCATCATGCAACTACCTAGTTTTTCGTAAGGCTCGAGGCAGTTTGTAAAAGTATAGTTCGCTCTTTAACAAGCATATGATACATATAACGCAATTTTTCAGGGAACACAGATTCCGTTATTTGATGAACCAGGTTTTGTTCAGTTAACGCATTAACATAGCCAAGCAATCTAGCTCTTGAGGCTCGACCTAACTCACTTTTATTCGAGCTTTTTGGAAGCCTTGGCGATACTTCGTGATGCAAATACGTAATAACGGACTTATCGACTTCGCCAAAACGAATCATTCCTTGCCCTTGCTCTAACTGATACTCAAATGCACGATTAGACTCTGGATATACTTTAACCTTAAGTACTTTGCTCAGCTGCTTCATCGCGGTGATCTGTTCTGGAGTACTCGCAACTGAGCTGACACGAAACCCTAAATCAATAGCGTGGTCTGCATCTGGGTCAAAGTAGCCATAATTTATTGCATGCAAATACATGTCCTTCGCACCATAGCTTATCCAGATTTGATCGCCAGGCTTATAATCTTTACCTGCCAAAAATGAGAAATTTTGCTTTTTAGTTGATAGCAAACGCCCTTTTTTGTCTGAGTGATTGAACATGTCTAACACAGGTAAAAAACCGAATTCTCCCCAAGCACGATATCTATAATTGAGCGCGACTTGAGCTAGCGTATCGGCATCCAGTTGCGGATCTAGCTCTAACAAACCATCAACCATGCGAGCA
>NZ_LWFI01000031.1:0-806 GCF_001635735.1 Oleiphilus sp. HI0067 | reverse complement strand
GACGTGCTCGAAAACCCAGAAGGGACTGATCACCAAAATATTCGAAACTTTATCGAATTTGGCTGGGAAGGCGTAGCGTTCGAAGGCGAAAGCTTAAGCGCCGCTTAAGACGCTTTTTTGATAATAGGGCGAGTACAGTTTCGCCCTTCTTCTTTTGCTTCGTACAAACTGATATCTGCCGCTTTAAGAAGCCCAGAAAAGCCTGACGAGAACTTAGTTGAAGCTAAACCACAGCTAATCGAAACCTTCACGCGACGCGAAGAATACATAAATCGCTCTTGCTCAATAGATTCACGAATCCGTTCGATCAATTGATACGCTTGTTCAATACTCGTATTCGGCAGTAAAACAATAAACTCTTCTCCGCCCCACCGCGCGACGCTATCACTTCCTCGAACTGTGGCTTGCAATTTTTCTGCTAGCTGCACCAGTACTTGATCGCCAACATCATGGCCAAAGCGATCGTTTATCTTTTTGAAGTAATCAACGTCACAGATAACGATACTAAATTCCTGCCCTTCTCGTTGAGAACGAATCAGTTCGCTATCGATACGTTCAGAAACGCCACGACGATTCAGCAATCCTGTCAGTTCGTCTGTTCTCGCTAGATCCTCTAAAGCTTTACTCACCTTCGAATGCGCTAAAGCAGCTGACACTCTAGCCCTCTCCATGGTGTACGCCATGATCGTGACAAACATCATTGAGCCAATGAAACGCATCTTCGTATTACTGTTGTATACCAACTCTAGGCCGAACATACCTGGCAGAAATAGGATAAACACCGATGCTGTTAAAATAGCGGCAAG
>NZ_LWFI01000030.1:0-1190 GCF_001635735.1 Oleiphilus sp. HI0067 | reverse complement strand
TACTTCTCAATACGGGCATCGTTTTTAGTTTATTAGCATGGGCTAGCACAATTTTTAAACCCGCCTTACAGCGTGCGATCTTGGGCCTCAGTTTTATTGCCTTACGCTCTGTCGAGAAGAAGTTTTGCGATCATTTGTACGAAACCATGTTCGCGGTTTTGCGAGACAGACTAACAATCGTCGTCACCTTGGCACACTTATCAGCGTTCTCTTACGCCGTATTCTTAGGTTATTAAACTAGATAGGAAAATGACTATGAAGATTTCATACGAAGAGCTCGGACAATTAGAGCCCATTGAAAAAGTGATCATTCAATCAGTTGATTTGTCGCTTTATAGGGTGATGATTGAGCATCAAGGAGAGACTTATTACTTGGTCGATGGTAGTCAAATACAAACTTACCGAAGCCTTCAAGCCGCCAAAACAGCACTTAGCTTGCTGCGAATCATAAAGCTAGTGCTGCGGCACACGAGCGCCTATGACGAAATGATCGGACACCCTGAAAAGGGCTCTAACCTAATGGAGATTAAATTAGAGCACCTACACTTCGACACGCAGTCACGGGCTAATTAACAGTCTCTAAATAAACAAGGTGATAGCTATGATCAAATGCTTGCTCCCCGGATAACTTGTTCGTTGATTAGCCAAGGTTGCATACGCTCATCTTCCAATAGCTTCACTTTGAACAAGTTATAATCCACACTCTCCATTTCAATCACCGAAAATGAACTACGTGTGTGTGCCACCACTAGATGTCTCTTGGAATAGCGTTGTCATGTACGGAAAAACAGTAACTTCACCTTATTTTACCTCAAACTCTATATTTAAGGGGTAGCCGTCGTCATTGGCGGAGGTTGATCGCCAACGAGACGCCATCTTAAATTTCATCGCACCAACTTCGTAGCGCCCTGGAGGCAAATCATTAATCGCAATATATGCATCAGAACTATTTGAGAACCATACATCGAAATTAATATCACTCGTTTCACCCAGAGATCGAACATCAAACTTCCACGTTCGACTCCAAGATTCCATTGAGGAGTTTTCATGTGATTTGGGGATAACTAGCAGCGTGCTATTTTGATCATACGGTGCAATTTGAATACTGCTACACGCAGACAGAGAGAGGATGAAAAATACAAAAACCAAACAGCGATACATCTTGGATTTTCCCGATCATTATAATTTTT
>NZ_LWFI01000029.1:0-792 GCF_001635735.1 Oleiphilus sp. HI0067 | reverse complement strand
AAAGAAGTCATTGATGTAGTGAAAGCGCAATCAGGTAAAGATTTCCCTGTTGAGGAAACTGAGCGTCGTGCAGGTGATCCAGACGCGTTAATGGCAGATAACACCAAGATCAAAGAAACGCTTGGATGGGTTCCTGATCATGACAACTTAGACGTCATTGTTAAATCCGCGTTGGATTGGGAAGCTGTTTGGCAGTCGCGTCAGGAGCAAGGATAAGTCTGTGAACTTTATTTTGGATGAGCGCCTCGCTGGCGACACAGAGTTTTTAGTCGATTGGCCATTATGTCGAGTATTGCTGATGAATGATCAGCAATACCCTTGGTGCATTCTCGTACCAAGAGTGATGTCTGATAACGATGATGTGATGAAAGAGCTGTATGAGTTGAGCGACGATCAGCGTGCTCAATTTGATGCAGAATCAGTGTTTTTGTCGAAAACTTTGATGCAATACTTTCAGGGTGAAAAACTAAACATAGCGGCCTTAGGGAATGTCGTTTCACAGTTACATATCCATCATGTCGTTCGTTTCAAAAATGACATAGCTTGGCCTGCTCCTATATGGGGGCGTCACTCGGTAAAGCCATATGACGACGCAGCGCTCACAGATCAAAAAGAAGCCTTAATCAATTTGCTAAAGCCTGCATTCGCATAGTCCTTTGGCGCTAACTATTCGAACTCGTTATCTGCAACGACACGCTGAGCCCGAAAGCTTAGCGTTTTCTCAAGAGTCTGATGTTCTTCAGCTCGATTCAGACCTTGTAACTGGTTTTGTTCTTCCTATCTATGATGAGT
>NZ_LWFI01000028.1:0-675 GCF_001635735.1 Oleiphilus sp. HI0067 | reverse complement strand
AAATTGCCTAAAGATTTATTGCAAGAACATTTCAACTTGTTAGCGCGTGAGAACGGTCGCCATTGCATGGTTAAGCTAGTGGGGTATATGGATGAGCGTGCGCTTCACCGAGAGCGCTGGGTTGGCAGTGTAGTCAATAGTGCAATTCCACTACGCTTTATCAATGGCGTTGAGGATCCTATTTCTGGCCTGCATATGGCGGCACGTTTTGAGGAACTTGTGCCAAATCCAGATGTGATCAAATTGAGTGGTATCGGGCATTACCCTCAGAACGAAGCTCCAGAGGATGTGCTGCGTGCAGCAATTTCGTTTTGGCAGAGTAATAATGTCATTGAATGACGGATCGAACACTGGTGTAATCGACGCTCAAATTTGAAAGGAGTGATATGTGTTTAAAACGCTACTAAGTTTTCGTGCCGGATTACTGATTGTGATTGCTTCTCTACTAAGCGCATGTGTTACGACTTATCAAGCTGCTGATGGTGGTCCTGCAGGTTTTAGAAATCTGCAAATCGATAAAATGAGCTATTACGTTGAATACACCGAGGCTGCGAGCGTTTCATGGGAGCAGATAGAACAATTTGCATTGAAGCGCTGTGCTGAAATTGCGAAAGAGCGTGGCTACTTGGTGTTTGATGCTGAGGTGTTGGACCGCAAGTCTGTGTTTCTCGAAAG
>NZ_LWFI01000027.1:0-608 GCF_001635735.1 Oleiphilus sp. HI0067 | reverse complement strand
ATCTTCAAGCTTTTCTGAATCAGGCTTAATGCTGAAGATATCCCAAAGGCGCACAATTGGTACGTATTCATCCCGCAAGCGCAAGACCTCACAGCCTGATGAAACACGATGAATCATTTGATCATAAGACTGAATAGACTCAACAATTGAGACCAGAGGGAAAATAAAGACATCGCTGCCAACTCGGATGAGTTGTCCATCAAGAATTGCTAGTGTGAGTGGTAATCGGATGGTGAAGGTGCTGCCTTTGCCAGACTGCGACTCAACTTCGACAGAGCCATTAAGCTCTTGAATATTTCGTCGCACAACGTCCATCCCGACGCCACGACCTGAAATATCGGTGATTTCAGACGCGGTCGAAAATCCAGGTTTGAAAATCAAATCATAGATCTGTTCATCGCTGAGATTATCACTCGCTTTCACCAAGCCATTATCAATGGCTTTCTCAAGAATACGATCACGATTCAGGCCTGCGCCATCATCAATGATTTGAATCACTATGTTGCCACCCTGATGAAAGGCATTCAGAGTAATTTTACCCATTTCATCTTTGCCAGCTGCAACGCGCGTTTCAGGCGATTCAATGCCGTGATCTAACGAGTTTCGGA
>NZ_LWFI01000026.1:0-1005 GCF_001635735.1 Oleiphilus sp. HI0067 | reverse complement strand
TTACGGTAGGTAATGCTTCCATCAATTCAATCGATGGTTTTACCTTACGACGTAAACCCGGTGACATGAAATATGCAGTATACAAAGCGCCACAGATTGCTAGAGGCGTTGCAACAAGCATCATAGAACGCGGCTTTTAATGTACCGAATGCAAGAGGGGATAAGCTGTATTTTGGTTCGAAGTCGTTATTCGCTGCTGAAGATTGCCAAATGTAATCTGGTTCTTCATAGCCCTCATACCAAACTTTGCCCCAAAGTGCTGAGAAGGAAATTTCAGGGTGCTCGTTATCCACTAACCACCATTGAATTTTTCCATCCGTAGTTTCAACAAGAAGTTTGTTGGCACGTGGTGCAATAGCAAGATTATTAACGGCTGCGTCTGCACTAATGGTCAATGCAGTGGAATGCGCAGTACTGTTGTAAAACTTAATCGTGCCTTCAGTGTTGGCGATTAAGAAACCCTTACGACGTTGTTCAATATCTGCCGCTGCAATCTTACCGCCGACGGCTTCAAAGGTACGAATGTTTTCAAGACGATACTTGTTGTTTTCATCGCGTACCATGAACCACTGCGAGGTGCTTCCTTGGCTGTCGGAGACCAAGATGGAAGCACCACCCAGTAGTAAGGTCATATCGTCAATTAAAGTATTTTCGTCACCCACTTTGATGGTGCCGTTGACGATATTTTCACGTTTTGCATTGAGATCTAAAACCTGGATATGTCCATCATTGGTACCGACAAATACAAAGCGCATCGCAGGTTCAGCAATGATAAATTTAGGTGCGACATCAAGTTGTGGGAGATCAACTTCTTCAGGCACTAAACGTATTTCACCGCTCAAGAAGTCTTCTTCTTGTTCGAATTGTTTTGCGACCAAGGCGTTCGATTCTGTTACCGCGACGACCATTAGTGCGCCGTCACTTAAGGCAATAGAAATTTCTTTTAGAGGCTCACCATTTTCAGCTAGCTGCATAGCCTCTTCGCCGAATGGATATTCAATAAAA
>NZ_LWFI01000025.1:0-10319 GCF_001635735.1 Oleiphilus sp. HI0067 | reverse complement strand
TCGTTAATTGTGCCGCACATGATCGACAACGTACTTGCAAGTTGGACACTTTTTGCACGATGGCTAACAAACAGCAAAGCTTCGGCAAGTGGTGTATATCTGACAAGACCTAAACCTGCGCATTCCATACAACAAACCTATGAACAGGTATTTTCTGCACCGGTATTTTTTGATCAAACAAGTAATCGAATCGAACTATCAAATGAACTGCTGAGAATCCCACTCGTATCAAAACAGCACTCCCCGAAAAGCAGCTTAGAAGGAAAAGTACGAACGAGCTTATCGCAACTTAAATTTGATGGAGAAACCTTAAAAGACCAAATACTTCGCTCCGTTAAAGCGCACCTACAGTTAGGAATCGCGAGCAAAGAGCTAATATGCCAAGAGTTCAATACATCAACGCGACATTTACAGCGCCAACTTGATGCTGAAGGTACAAGTTACAGAGAGATTTTAAGAAAAGCCCGAGAAGAAAGAGCGACACACTTCTTGCTTGATACCGATCTATCAGTGATCGATATCGCCTACAATTTAGGGTACAAAGACGAAAGGAGTTTCTATAGAAGTTTTAAGAAATGGACAAAAGTAAGTCCTCAAGAATTCAGGAATTTGAACAGATAATCAACGAGACTTAGGCTTTAAAGCCTTCATTTTATATAGCTCTTCATCTGCCGCCTTAAGCAATGAACGACCATCATACTTAGCCAAGGTTTCTGTTGAAACAACGCCATAACTCAGCTTAGCTTGAATGCTGCCATTCTCACAAGGCATTGGCGTCTCGATCACCTGCTCCCGAATCCTCGAAGCAATAATATCAGCTCCTTCTTGGGCTTGATAAGGTAGAATTATCACAAATTCATCACCTGCAAATCGAAACACCAAGTCACTCTTTCTCGTGGTTTCCAACAACAAATTGGCAACGTGCTTTAAATAAAGGTCTCCTACCTCGTGACCATAAACATCATTAACCTGCTTAAAGTCATCACAATCTATGAACATCAAAGCTAAGTCAGCACCTTGTCGCTGATGACGACTTAGCTCTTGGCTTAACGCCTCCTCCATTTCTCTGCGATTACGCAAATGCGTCAAGGGGTCTCTTGTCGCTAAAAATCCAACTCGCTCGCGCGCCCATACACCAATAAGTGAAAGCGACACCTTTACGGCAAGCTGTCTTAAGAAAAAATGGTCTTTATCAGGGGAGTAACGAGCTTCATTTGGAGAGCCTAACATCAATGCACCGACTACTTTTTTCTCTACGACAATCGGCAACATTGCAAGTGAAGCAATCTGATCGCGCAAAGCTTTGGGGATTAAACCTCGCCACTTTTGGAGTTGCTGGTTTTTCAAAATCGGCTGTTTTGTACTCTTGGTTGCTTGCAAGAAATCAAGCATCGTCACTTTTTGATAGTGCTCTTGATGATCTTGGCTTTCTAAGTCCTCCAGGGCATGGATGAAATGCTCATTTGCAGGAACATCAACAATCGTCACCCAAACATGCTCTACTGCGAACTTTTCATGCACCATCAATAGCAACTGATCAAAGAAATCGGTACATCTTGCGATATTCATGATTTCTACTTCAATCTCAAACAAATTCTGGGCGATTAATTCATTTGCTTTCGCCCGCTCTACCAACTGATTAACATCAGCCACAGCTACTCCTAATCGTCGAAACCTACTATCTTCTAAGTCTAGAGCAAAGACTGAAGTACGCTCACATAGAGTTATGAATAGTTGTTCATTTTTCTAGTCTTAGCATTTGCTATTGGGGCTCTCTCTTACGTTTTTCTTGTTATACTCGTTAGCCGTTTTTCCGTCATTCAATTCTTCAGGTTTTAGCAGATCTTGTGCAGCACTAAAATCGAATTCGGTATCGGTCCCTAATTGCTCAGGGTCATAACGAATACCGCAACCCGCCTTAATAACTTCAGCTTCTTTTATGTTCTTCGATCCAGACATATTATTCTCTTGCCTCTAAAAATCTCAATTTTGGTGCAATCCATTCCGACACCCAAATGCGTACTCTATGCGCAAAATAGCAACAATTGAAACCATTTATGGAACAAAGCAAAAACCCCTTGCAAACTGTTCCCTGTATGGAACATACATTCCATCCACAACAGGTTTTTAAACTTTTCTTAGTCAATAAAATGCACTCCTGAGTTAGATAAGCAATATCCATAAGAAAAAGCGAATTTCGCTGTAGTTTTGACTAGGGGTTTATCATGCAACAAAAACATTATGTGCCGACATTCCACTTCGACACCACCAAGCCTTGCTACTGCCGTTCGCAAAAAGCATTTGGTGAATGCTGTGGTAGTTCAATTGAAGAAAAACAAACACCAAAAAGTATTAAAGTAGTCCATAACTTTTTGAGCGCATCTGAGTGCAATAGTTTCATTCGATTTGCTGAGAAACAAAAAAGAGAATGGCTCACTGTTGTAGACACAGCCAAATCAACCTCTAACAAACGTGTCTACAAACGTCACGCGAGTCGTGTCACTCAAAATGTCGACTTAGGCAAAAAGCGCGCGCTTGCCAATGATTGGTTTAAGCGTGCCTGCAGCGAGTACCTTGTGGAAATATCAGGCGGCCTTAATGCGCAATGGTTTGAGGAAGCGCAATTGCTTCGTTACGGTCCTGGCGGAAAATACGGAATACACGCAGACTCTGACCAATTCTGCCAACAGGCGAAACAATTCTATAGGTTTATTGATCGGGACTTCAGTATGCTGATCTATCTTAACGATGATTATGTTGGTGGGGGCTTATACTTCAAGGGTTTGAACTACACATATCAGCCAAAACGCGGCGACCTTGTTATTTTCCCTTCTAATCACGTTTTCTCGCATGAGTCGCTGCCGATTGAGCAAGGTAAGAAATTAGCACTAGTAAGCTGGGGAGCATTCCCAGGGACAGCGAGAGTCTCTCAACCTCGCAGTATCGTCCCAATGGCGACTAATCAGTAGCGCTATTTAAAGGAGATAATCCGAAACGATTCATCTCCTCTTCTCCTTTCAAAACCAAAAACACGAAAAGAATAATCCATCCTGCGATCGGAACGAAGATCAGTAAAAGCCACCAACCTCTTCGATTGGTATCGTGTAAACGCCTCACAGCAACAGCCACACTTGGAATTAAGACTAACAAGCCATAGATCGAACTGATCGTGCCAGTATTTGTTTCGTAGTTAAAAGTTCCAATCGATTGATCAAGCAAAGAACAAACCGCCGTAAAGATCATATTAATTAATACAAAGAACCAATATTCCTTACGTCGCGCTCTGCCTTCAAAGTTTGTGTAATTGCCGAGAACTTTAAGATACCAATACATAACTGAGGTCCTTTTTCTCTAAACTGTCTAACAGTCTAGACTAGCGATAAAATGTGGACTGTATCTTTTTAAATGATGAAGGACATCTACTATTAATTGTAGACTCAAAGACGCTTTTGAAACGGCGAGAGGAAAGTTAATCCGTATGTATGCTAATTGGTCAGTAAGTTTTAAGCCAACATTCTAATAGAACGAGTAGTGCTTACTCGCCTTAACATGGTTCATCCTTATGCCATAGTCTGTTTATCAGATAATACGGCAGAGATGAGCAATGAGGAAATAACCGCAAGTTAACAGAAAACCTTAGACACAACGAATGCAAAGTTGGAAGCCTATACCAAGCTCTCACACTTTGTTGTATTTCGCGAGCCATGGGCTGAAGACTCTGGCTACTTTACCCCCACGTTAAAAATAAAACGCCATGTCGTAGAGGACACATTTAAAGCAAGCTACGAGGACTGGACCAAGCGAAAAGATAAAATCGTTTGGGTGTAAATTTATTTCCTTCTACGCAGTCATAAAAAGTCCGACTTATCCACTTTAGCCCTAATATATCGCTGTTTTGATAACCAAAAAAAGCGCCGATTGTTTCAAAACAATCGGCGCTTTTCGGTTCATGCGAACTTTATTGCTGCGCTTTATCTATAAACTCTGCCACCACATTCGACATATCAAACGTTTTACCGCCCTGCACAGGTGGGTACTCGGCGAGCGTTTGCAGATGCTCCGCCATTAATTGACCCATCGGTTGAATCAGCCAAGATACTTTCTGCAGCAAGTGCCCATAAGAATCCGAATTATCATAAGACTCATAAGGATCCATACGAACATTAAATACCAACGGCACGGTTCGCGGAATCACGTTAGAGTAGTAATCCTCTTTCGTTGAGAAATGAAATTTCCACGGTCCCATTCTCACTGCAGTTAGTTTACTTTCGTAATAATGGAACAAGTGATTTCGTTCAGAATGATCGGATAGCCCCATCCAGTAATCAAGGTTGTTCACACCATCAATATACTGTTTTTTCTGCTCGATCATTTTCTCTTTGACGTCAGGCACACCGCCGGCCGTAGCTAGAGTGGTAAATAAATCTTGATGCGCTTGAATACCATTTAGCTTGGTACCGGCTTTGATTTTATTCGGCCAGCGAACCATTGTTGGCACACGCACGCCACCCTCGTATGTCGTCATCTTTTCACCTCTAAAGGGTGTGGTGGCGCCATGAGGCCATGAGCTATGCTCAGGGCCATTGTCTGTAGAGTAAACAACGATGGTATTCTCTGCGAGACCTTGCTCGTCCAGCCAATCGAGCACAAGACCAATATCATGGTCATGCTGCATCATTCCAGCGCCGTGGTAATCGGATTCCGAAGTATACTTCTCAACTTTATTCAACCATTCAGTATCGATACGCGTGTATAGATGCATTCGGCTGGTATTCATCCAAACGAAAAATGGCTCCTCCGCTTCCTTCGCATTTTTTATAAATTCAAACGTGCGCGGAATCACTTCACCTGCATCAAAGTTTTTCATTCGCTCACGAGTCAATGGTCCGGTATCTTCGATAGTCTGTTTTCCAACCACACCGAAGCGAGGGTCTTCCGTTGCATCATAGATGTCGGTCGCAAGCGCATGCACCACTCCGCGCGTCCCAAACTTTTTCTCGTACTCTTCCAGGCTACCCGCAAAGGCTTTACCAAAATTTTGATAATCTCTCTGTTCAGCCTCTTCTTGGGTATTGAGATGGTAGAGGTTTCCGTAGAATTCTTCGAAGCCGTGCATAGTTGGCAGGTGTTCGTTTCTATCACCAAGGTGATTTTTGCCAAAATGTCCGGTGCGATATCCTTCTTCTTTTAACACTTCAGCAAGAGACGGTGACTCTTTTTGTAAACCAAGCGCGTCACCTGGTTGGCCGACCGTCGTCATTCCAGATCGAATCGGATACTGCCCAGTTATGAATGCCGCACGCCCTGCTGTACAGGAAGGCTGGGCATAGTGATCGCTGAACATCACCCCCTCATTCGCAATTCGGTCAATATTTGGCGTTCCATAGCCCATAACCGAATGGTTATATGCGCTTACATTTGACCATCCAATATCGTCGCCCCAAATCACGAGAATATTGGGCTTACCCGATGATGTTTCTGCCTGTTGAACCGGCGTTGAATCTTCACTCTGCTGAAGAGGTACCGCTGCACTTGTCTTAACTGCAGCTTCGTCTCCGGCACTAGACTGCATGCTCTTTTCTACGCTCTCAGATTCGACAGACTCTGCAACCGAAGCTTGTTCACTATTTGCAGTATCTTGGCATGCCGTTAACTGAGAAAATATAATGCCTGATAAAAAAAGAAAACCGAGATTTTTGAACGTCATAATTGCCTCCTGAAATGATGAGTTCAATACCTTTTATCTTTACTTTCTTCTTGCTTAATTTGAACTAATGAAATCTGCGCTGTAACTCTATTATGTTTATTCTTTTGACTTATAGATTACGAGTCTCCGCAAAAGAGTCTAGGCGAAAAAACTAAATGGGTATAGATTTATCCCCACTAAAGTAAGAACACTTCGTATTAAGATGTAAATGTGGGGTTAGCTACATTTTAATTGTTACTTTCGTGAAACCTTTTCAACAAACAAATAACAAGTCGAAAAACCCGTTTATTCGCCTCTATACCCAAGTTAGACTGTTAACAGAGAATTCAAATAAAAATAATGTGCATATTTATGGCATTGTATTCGAAGCTAGTGACGCATCACTGTAGTGGAGCCGTCTTCATTGGGCTATTTTTGTGCTTGATGAGCACCTCAGCGTTTGCGAAAGACCCAACCCTTCTCATCTCGGAGAGCCAAACCTGCGTTGCATGTCATAAAAAAGAGGTGAATGCTTGGCGCTCATCGCATCACGCCAAAGCGATGGGTAAAGCCAATTCGAAAAATATTCTTGGCAACTTTGAAGATGCACGGCTTTCATACGAAGGTAAACTGGTAAAGTTTACACTCGAAGCTGAAAAATATTATATCGAGATGCCAAACTTATCGGGGGTTATGAAAAAGTATCAAGTCCTCTACACATTTGGGTTCGATCCTTTACAACAGTACATGTTCGATGAGGGCAAAGGAAAGCTGCAATTTTTTCCTTTCGCGTGGGACAGCCGACCCAAGAGTATGGGTGGGCAACGATGGTATGTTGTACATCCGGATCAAGAACCGCATGATAGCTTCCATTGGTCTCGAATGGGGCAAAACTGGAACCAAATGTGTGCGGATTGTCACTCAAGCGACTTCAGAAAAAATTTTGATTTGAATACCCGAACATACTCGTCGGAGTTTTCAAGTATCAATGTCTCGTGTTCTTCCTGCCACGGTAATTTGAGCGAGCACAGCAGAGATCCGGTTAGTTATCCCGTTTTAACTGATAGCCCATACATCGGTGTAGAAACGCCGCTGTATAAAACCGACAGTCAAAGTAAGTTAAACCCAATCTCAAAACGTCGTTCATCAGACCAAGTCATAGTCTGCGCCAGCTGTCACGCGCGACGTAATGCGATTAGTGACCGAGCGGAGCCTGATTTTCTCAATCGCGCGCTTGAGACGGTTTTACTGACACCGGAGTTCTACCATGTGGATGGGCAGGTATCAGACGAGAATTTTGTTTGGGGTTCTTTTGTTCAGAGCAAAATGTACGACGCGGGTGTAACTTGCACAAATTGCCATGACCCGCACGGCGGGCAACTCCACGTGACAGGAAACCAAGTCTGCACACAATGCCATGATTCAAAAACCTATGACAAACCAACACACCATATGCATAAAGTAGGCACAGACGCGGCAGAATGTGTTAGCTGTCACATGCCAGCGACTGTTTACATGGGCGTTGATTCGCGGCGAGATCATCAATTTTCGATCCCACGCCCACATCTAACACGCGATACCGGAGCACCAAACGCATGCAATAACTGCCATACCAATCAAGATGCAAATTGGGCAAGCACGACGATCGAGACATGGTACCCAAAAATTGACGATTCCTATGCTAAGCATTTCGCTTACGCTTTCAACGAGGCAGATAATCTAATACCGAGCGGACGTCAAAAGCTGTTAACTGTTTTTACAGACGATACTCAAGCGACCATCATACGCGCATCAGCGCTTAGTCGTTTAGCTAACTATCCGCATCCTGATTCGATGCAAGCAATCGAAATAGCCGTGAAAAGGTCAGAACCACAATTCAGACTTGCGGCGATCGACGCAGCGGCGCCCTACTCCAATGCCGAAAAATGGCAATTACTCAAACCACTTATTAACGATGCTCAATCAAACATTCGTGCCCGAGGATCTCGCGCACTTGCCGCCGCCAGTCAAATGTCATCGATCCCCGTACAAGCGAAAAAATTAATCAAAAACGGATTAGAAGAGTATCGCAGTATGCAAAATTACCAAGCGGATAGAGGTTTTGCGCACACTAATCTCGGTAACTTAGAGCGCGATCTCAACAATTTTGAAAATGCCGCCAAACACTATAATGCCGCGATAAATATTGAACCAATATATATACCCGCCTACCTTGCTTTAGCGAGGTTGACGGAATCATTAAACAATACTGCGCAGAGTATAAATGTTCTAAACCAAGCATTGACCATTAATCCAGACTCAGCTGAGGTTTATTTCGCGTTAGGCCTGACTCGTATTCGTCAACGCAACAAAAAGTTGGCTTTAGCGCACCTGCAAAAGGCAACGGAGTTGTCGCCGAATAACCCTCATTACTTTTTTACATTCGGTGCCTTACTTCAAGATCAAGGACAAGCAGAGGAAGCCTTGAAAAACTATGAGACTGCACACAAGCTCGCACCGAAGAATCCTCGAATGACCTATGCGGTGCTGCCTTTACTGTTAGAGCTCGGCCAAACCCAAAAAGCCCTGACGTATGCCGAGCAACTAGTAGACCTGATACCCGAGGATTTACAAACCCTTAGACTCATTAACATGTTGCGCAAAACGTCCGCAAAAACGAATTAACATAAATAATCAATGCGCATAATTATTAGTGAGTTTGCGTAATTTGATGGCAGGGTTCGGATGCGTGATGGGCGCTCGCTGAAGCCGCTATACGCTTCTTAAACTCCCCAACTAATAAGTGTTTCACTAAGCTTGTGCCCAATATTAGTCAATTTGTAGCGGTTCTCACAGAGCGGTCTTGGCAGCCGTTTATCCAGATTTTAGTACTAGCGCGCTGTTGGCTCCAAAGCCTTAGCTATCGCCCATATTTCACGCTGTCATTTACATCTTGCTACTGATAGCAAACGGGCTATCGAATTTTAGAACATCAAATTTAAATTTCAGTGCGCAATGGTACGACCAATGACCTTCTGGTTTTGGTCATTAGCTTGATTAACATAAATCTCATCTTGCTGGCGCTGTCGAGTTGAGCTAACAAACTCCTCTGCATTAACAGCATAAGCACCTTCGTTTTCACGTAACACAAGTCTAGCAGCAACAGATTCAACTGAAGACAACAACTGTCCTTGAGCGCTTGATAAGGTTCGTTGCGAAGCTACTGAGTAAAGCTGAGGGTTACCTAAGATGCCTTCGTCTTTTGAGTAACTATCATTAGGACGAGCGGTTGAACGTGGCTGATCATCACTAATTAACACATGCATCGTTGATTGGACGCCATTTGTTGCATCAATGCTCAAGCTCGGAACCCATTTTGCATCTTGAGAAGCGGACTCAATTTGTAAAGTCGTTTGATTAATTTGATTGGAGTCTTTGCAGTCGCCAGACAGGATTTCTGTATCGGAACAAAATAGAGCACGACTCTCAAACAAGAAACGTCCCTCTCGACATGTGCCGGCATCTAGATCAAAGCGAGTACACTCATCAACCGCTCCCTCTAACGGCTCCTGAACGTTACACATCACTTCCATGAGACCCTTGTAGCAGACATTAGAAACAGTTGCGCCTTGGACGTTCGTTGAAAAATATATCCCGGAATCTTGAACCACTGGCCGAGAAATAGATTGCACCAATCGACGACCTAACAATAGACGCTCTCGCACAGTGGCCGGTGCGGTAAGAGGCTGTTTGTAGTAATACACCACTAGAGCATCACGCTCTGTCAGACGTAAATTTAACAACAAAGAATCGTCGTACATCTTAAATTCGAAGCTGCGCATATAGTCTTGGTAGTAGGGCAAAAATGCAGCAAAACTAAGATCATTCGCGACTTCATCAAGCTCATTTAAGTCTTCATAGTTACTGGGCGTGCACAACTCAGATTGGGGTGTTGTTGGCGTGCGCTCTGCGTCTGTCACACAATAATCATTGAGATCATTTGGAAAAGAGCAGTTCAAAGCAAGTGTACAGTCATTCGTTACTTGCCATGCGAAGCCTCCAACGTCATTCGCATCGGCACAAGCTACTGGGTCAGCATTGTAACTACAGTCATTCAAATCAAACTGTGAGAACATGTAAGGATCTTCAATGTTTCTCAGCGATCGCGCTAATAAAAAGTCATAACTGTAGTTCTTAGATAAAACTGGCGCACTGTAACTAGCTTTATAGTCACTGTAGAAGAACTTACCCTGATCAAATATAAGGAAATCATCATTATCGAAA
This sequence comes from Oleiphilus sp. HI0067, assembly GCF_001635735.1. Taxonomy (NCBI): domain Bacteria; kingdom Pseudomonadati; phylum Pseudomonadota; class Gammaproteobacteria; order Oceanospirillales; family Oleiphilaceae; genus Oleiphilus; species Oleiphilus sp. HI0067. The sequence goes on along the minus strand of NZ_LWFI01000025.1, from coordinate 370 downwards.
GCGATTTGCATCTTAGTGACATTTCCCGAGTCTTCTTCCAATTGATATGACCGATCTTTAAATACATCGTTGGAATCACTTAGCTCAAATAACTCTGAACCCTCAAATACAAAAATATCACGGCCAAGTTGCGCCACATAAAAGTTATCCTCCAACTCTTCGACAGCAAACAACTGACTATAAGCGCCTTCCACTCCCAGAACATTGGAAAAACTCTCTAGATTTCGATCTTGTGGAGCCGTCCAAACTTGGTCTCCAGCGCTATTCCACAATACCAGCTCACGAGCCCCGCTCCCCAAGCCAGCACCGATATATCCATATACTTGCACTTTACTACCTGGATTAGTCGCATCATCTACGTATGCACGAA
>NZ_LWFI01000024.1:0-731 GCF_001635735.1 Oleiphilus sp. HI0067 | reverse complement strand
CGCACAAGTATTTTCCATTGTCGACAATAAGCTTGGACAAAATTGGCGACGAGGGCGATTACTACCACATGTTTGGTGCGCTCAGTTCAACTTCATTGCTGTCAAACGTTGTGTTTGAAATCGAAGTTTTAGCTAGTAACGTGATTCAAGCGACAGAGGCATATAGCGAGTTTTTGGATGTAACTCTTGATAAGAGTGCGGCGGCTAGTTGATAGCTTGGTTAACTAATTAGGAGCAAAGTAATGAACATTTGGGCAAAGATGATGACAGCGCTTCGTGGTGGTGTTAATGAAGCGGGAGAGGCGATTGTTGATAGTCAGGCGTTACGTATTCTGGATCAAGAGGTAAGAGAGGCATCACAAGCTCTGCAAGATTCAAAGAACAGTTTGGCAGAAATTATGGCTAGACAAAAGGTTGCCGAAGAAAAGGTGGTTGGCCTGAAAGCGCAAATTGAAGAGCATGAAGGTTATGCTATCAGGGCGCTTGAAAAAGGTGATGAAGGATTGGCTCGTGAAGTTGCCGCGAAAATTGCTGATCTAGAAAGTCAGAGTATGCAAGAAAAAGAGTCGGCAGGCAGCTTTGCGGCAAGTGCTGATCAAATGCGAACAGCAATTACGCAAACCGAGCGTAACCTCAAGCGTTTGAAGCAACAGGTTGATACGGTTAAGGCTAATGAAAATGTTCAACGGGCACAAGCTGCCGTAGCTGAACGTCATAGCGGCTCACATTCA
>NZ_LWFI01000023.1:0-2056 GCF_001635735.1 Oleiphilus sp. HI0067 | reverse complement strand
CTTTAAACTTCGTATTGAGAGCAATACCATCACGCCCCATAGCTTCGATCACAGCAACGGGATCACCGTTACCAATTAGAGCAGGGTTAAGTGATGCTAGATCAAGACCTGCAGTGTTGCGTACTGCATAGATCTCACGCTCAGATTGCGCGAAACCAAATGCAAAGTCACCATTTAGATCTGTAACATCACCACGTACGTTATTGATCTTCATGTCTTCAATCAATACGCCAGCGATGTCTAAGTAAACGTCAAGATCAGTTACGTTAACGTAGGTGTTCCAATTGATCTTAGAGTCAGCATTGCCAACTGTGTCGATGTCTTTCACACCGTCACCATTCACATCTAAACCAAAGCCATTGCCGTTGTTTTCAATATGAATATCAACTGGACCTAAGTAACCGTTGATCGAAAGATCAGAGATCAACACTGTAGTCGCTGAATCACCATCAGAGTCCACACCAGTACCCGTATGAGTATTGTATGCATCACCAATAGAGTCACCAGCTTCAAATGCAGACGATGCAATACCGATTGCATCAATACTGAAGTTGAAATCTTTACCCTTCGTATAACCGTTACCAAGGAAATCACTAAACGTTACATCAGCGATGGTTCCGTCAGCGATCAGGTTTTCTACACCACCTAATTTTTCCCATGCATCTTTAGCGCTAACGTGGATCAGTAAGTCACCATCACCATACGTTTTTTTCGCACCAATAGTCATTGGGCCAGTGGTAGTCGCGTTATCTGAAACCAGTCCTGCTGCTTGCGCGTCAGTGACTGTTACACTACCAGATTGAGCTAAAATAAACTTCGCTTCATCAGGGTTACTGTTAGTTGCCGCAGCAATTGCTTGGAACTCAGCCGCTTTACGCACGCCAGAGAAACCAGTTTCCAGGTAATTATCAGCATAACCACTAGAGGTATCAGTACCGTCACCAGCAATATCAAGCTTTACACGAACGTTGTCGAAAAATCCGCCGACTTCAACATTTTCATTCGAACCAAAACTAATACCCGTTAGATATACCGAACCCGCATCCTTATACATGAATTCGCCAATACTGTATTTAGTTTCAAGGTCGATAGTCAGGCCAGCTTGACCCGTCATCTCACCCATTGCCGAATCGTCTAGCGCTTTAAGCTCAGCTTGAGCGCCTGCAGAGATTGCGGCTACCGCAACAGCAAGAGCAGTCTTGTTAACTACAGACATAATAGCCTACTCCTTATTATTGTTTTTAACCAAAAAAAGCCGCTCATGGGAGCGGCTTTCTCTGAGATTAACTCAACATATCAAGCGATATTAGTGAGCAGAGATAGTCCACTTAGTGTCGCTCTCGATGTCAGTCCAGTACAATGCACCGATTGACTGATCAGTATCACCAAACTTAAGTGCGCCGATTTCCATGTCGCCCTTGAATTCAGTGTTGATTGCTACACCGTCAACACCGATTGCTTCAGTTACTGCAATAGCATCGCCGTTACCGAATAGACCTGGGTTAGTAGCAGCAAGCGCAAGGTTTGCACCAGCAGTGTTACGTACCGCGTAGATTTCACGCTTAGACTGAGCGAAACCGAAAGAGAAGTTTCCGTCTAGGTCAGTAACGTCACCACGTACGTTGTTGATCTTCAAGTCTTCGATCAATACGCCAGCGATGTCTAAGTAAACGTCAAGATCAGTTACGTTAACGTAAGTGTTCCAGTTGATTTTAGAATCAGCGTTACCGATAGTATCGATATCTTTAATCCCGTCACCGTTCACATCGATACCGAAGCCGTTACCGTTGTTTTCGATATGAATGTCAACTGGGCCAAGGAAACCGTTGATAGAAAGATCAGAGATCAATACTGTAGTTTCTGCGTCGCCGTCTGAATCGATACCGTTACCAGTGTGCGTGTTGTACGCGTCACCAATAGAGTCACCAGCTTCGAAGCTAGAAGAAGCAAGACCGATAGCGTCGATGCTGAAGTTAAAGTCAACAGACTTCAAACCGTTAGAAAGGATAGTGTCAAAACCAGTAGTTGCGATTGACGCATCAGCGATCATGTTAGA
>NZ_LWFI01000022.1:0-1126 GCF_001635735.1 Oleiphilus sp. HI0067 | reverse complement strand
CCGTTTGTCCCTTTGCAACAAAAGCCTGTCCGACAACGATTAGATTAAGGTTTTCTGGTAGGCCTGATAACCAAACGCCATCGCTATCATTTTTGATAATCTCAACCACATAGCGAACTACTTGATTGCTCTCATCAACAGCATTTACATAAATGCTGCCATCAGCAGCTAAGCTCAAAATTGATGATGAGACTTTGTGCGCAAGAATGTCTCCGAGCTGTAGTCGAACGCGCGCACTTTGGCCAAGACGAGGGTTGCTCTTTGACTGTGCAGTCGCTTCGATTCTAAATGTTCGTGTTGCTGGGTCCGCTTGGCTTGAGATGTATGAAAGTTGCCCTTCAATTGTTGTTCCGTCTAAAAGGTCAGCGTTGACAGTTTGTCCAAGCTTAATCTTGGAAACATGTTGTTGAGGTACACGCGCTATGATTTTAATATGCTGGTCGTCAATCAAGTCGATGAGTGGGTCGCCGGCTTGAACATAATCACCTAACTCCACATGGCGATAGTTAGCGATGCCCTCAAATGCCGCGCGAATGCGCGTATGGCCAAGTTCAACGGTTATTTGCTCTACCGATGATTTGGCTGCTGCAAGATTTGCTAAGGCTTGTTCGAGTTGATTTCCTGAAACGAGTTTTCGTTGTTTTAACTGTTGCGCTGCTTTTAGCTCTGCTTCACGTAGCTTTAGTTCTGCTTGGGCTTGTTCGAGGCGCGCTTGTCGATCTGAAATGTCGATATTGAGCATGACTTGATTTTGCTGAACACGCGTTCCGCTCTCGACGCCAATGTTGGTAATGCTGCCATGAGTTTCAGCTTTCACAGTGATCGCACGAGCCGGTTCGATGTCGCCTTGTAGGGTAATAATATCGGCAACAGTTTCGGCAACCATTGGACGAACCGTGACTTTAAATAATTCTTTTGGTGTTGTTTGTTCTTCAGATGCGAATTCATTAACTTGCGTAGCTGGCTGATTCGATGAGCCAGAAAAAAGCCAACCTAGAACTGCGATGCTGAGGCCAAGTGCAATAAGTACAGAACGATTCATTGTTATCCTAGAGCTAGTTTATTGTATTAAGGGAAGAGTGCGTGATACGAAAGCGGTCTAGTCTGACGCAAATGGTCAACTAAT
>NZ_LWFI01000021.1:0-1157 GCF_001635735.1 Oleiphilus sp. HI0067 | reverse complement strand
GAGTCAGCCTCATCAATATTAATGACCGTGACTTTAAGAGGATTCATCACGCACATCGCGCGAGGAGCTTGTTCATTCAAATCATCACGAATCGCTTTTTCTAGCTGAGCTACATCCACATCACTGTTGTTCTTAGCGCTTACAGGAATCATTTCACAGAAGCTTTTAAGCGAATTCGGAGTAAACCCACGACGACGCATTCCTGATATGGTTGGCATTCTTGGATCATCCCATCCCGCCACATGATTCTCATCAACAAGCTGCTTAAGCTTACGCTTACTGGTGACCGTATAATTCAAGTTCAAACGCCCCATTTCATACTGAGTTGGCCTAGTAGGAACGGGAAGATTCTCAACAAACCAATCATACAAAGCGCGATGAGACTGAAACTCCAGAGTACAGATGGAGTGCGTAACGCCTTCGATCGCGTCTTCTTGGCCATGCGCAAAATCATAGCTCGGATAAATACACCATTTATCACCTGTCTGGTGATGTTCAACCTTGCGAATTCGATAAAGAATCGGGTCTCTCAAATTCATATTTGGCGAAGCCATATCGATTTTCGCACGAAGAGAAGCCGCCCCTTCATCGAAACCACCAGCTCTCATTGTTTCAAAGAGGTCTAGATTCTCTTCAACAGAACGCTCTCGATAAGGGCTGTCTTTACCGGGCTTAGTCGCCCAACCGCGATATTCAGAAGCTTGCTCCGCACTGAGTTCACACACATAGGCCTTACCTTCTCGAATAAGATGTAAGGCCCACTCATATAATTTATCAAAGTAACTTGAGGCATAACGTGCGTCGCCATTCCATTCATAGCCTAACCAGCGCACATCCTCTTGAATTGCATCAATAAATTCTTGGCTTTCTTTCTCAGGATTTGTGTCATCAAAACGAAGATTACAAACTCCGCCATATTGCTGCGCCAAACCAAAGTTAACCCAAATTGAGCGCGCATGGCCTACATGCAGATAACCGTTCGGCTCAGGAGGAAAGCGAGTAACAACTCGACCTTCGTGTTTATTTGAAGCCAAATCTTCTTCAATAATCGTTTCAAGAAAGTGCTTAGATTTAGTTGGTGCAGTGTCCGACATATATGAGTTTCACCTAGTGAACAGAACTAACAATAGAAAGGGCGCGCATTATACCGGAATACG
>NZ_LWFI01000020.1:0-736 GCF_001635735.1 Oleiphilus sp. HI0067 | reverse complement strand
AGTAAAACACCTGGTCGCACGCAACTGATCAATTTCTTCTCCCTAGATATAGAAGGCGTGCGCTTGGTCGACTTACCGGGTTACGGCTATGCAAAAGTGTCCCTAGACATGAAGGAAGCATGGGGACGCCACCTTGAAGATTACCTTCAAAACAGAGACAGCCTAGTAGGCTTAGTGCTGATTATGGATATCCGAAAGCCCCTTACAGAGTTCGACACGATGCTGCTCGACTGGAGCAAAAAGAGCGAACTCAGTACAACCATTCTTTTGACGAAAGCAGACAAATTGAAATATGGGCCAGCTAAAACTGTTCTCTTACAGGTACGCAAAGCACTGGAAGATCACGGTTTTATCAATGATATTTTGTTGTTTTCGAGTTTGAAAGGAACAGGCGTCAAAGAAGCGAGAAACGCATTAAACCGAAATTTCTCGCACTTTTTGGAAGATGAAGAAGAAAGTACAGAAAGCTAAACGCCTGGCAGAACCTCATCGAAGCAATAACCCTCTTGAAGCTTGGCAAGCTCAGCTTGCTCAGGCTCTCTTAAATGCGGAACGATAAAGTCTAAGACTTGATACACACCATGCTGAATAGCTTTAGGGTTACTTTCGCGATCTTCTTGCGTACCATGCATCGTCTTAAGAAGGGTCATCCAATTCGTCACAATCAGCCATACGTTCAAGGCTTTAGACTGACGCTGCTGTTCCGTCTGCCTTGAGAAAATCTCACTCAACTCTA
>NZ_LWFI01000019.1:0-606 GCF_001635735.1 Oleiphilus sp. HI0067 | reverse complement strand
CGTGCTCATACTATTCGGACTGCTGTGGGTCGAAATAGCAAACCCCAAGATATCGTCCAGCCGGGTCATGTTTTCCCAATTGTTGCTCAGCCTGGTGGCGTATTAACGCGTGCGGGTCATACAGAAGCTGGTTGCGATTTGGCGAGAATGGCTGGCTTTGAAGCGGCTTCGGTCATTGTTGAAATTATGAATGATGATGGCACGATGGCACGTCGCCCTGATCTTGAAGAATTTGCGAAAAAACACGATCTAAAAATTGGCACAATCGCCGATATGATTCATTATCGTGCTCTGAATGAGCAGACGGTTACTCGTCAGGAAGAGCACGGCGTTCAAACTGAGCATGGTGATTTTCAGCTGATTACCTACAAAGATACTTTGCAAGGCGATGTGCATATGGCTTTCGTGTTGGGTGATGTAGATCAGGTTGATGCGCCAATAGTACGTGTTCAATACCCTGACATACTGCGTGACACAATTGGTGTACGAAAAGAAGGTTCTCAATCTTGGTCGGTGCAAAACTCGCTAGCAAAAATTGCTGAAGCAGGCGCTGGTGTATTGGTGCTGTTAGGTGATTCATACGAAGCCTCAATGGAAGACCGCTTG
>NZ_LWFI01000018.1:0-641 GCF_001635735.1 Oleiphilus sp. HI0067 | reverse complement strand
CTTCTGCAGATATGGCGATCAATGATCGATTTGAGTGGCAAGCAAATCTAGCAAGATCTCTCCCGGCAGGTCAGGGTTCTATTGCTTTGAATGGCAGCGTTTATACCGTAAGGGTGCAGTGGACAGACCGTGTCGAGCAAGGTACAACGAGCATCGCGACAAGCTCTATTGATCTTTCATTTGAGCCTTAAGGAGTAGAGCACTATGACACAACATTCGAAACAACAAGGCTTATCACTTGTTGAATTGCTCGTTGCCTTGGCGTTGAGTTCTTTCCTATTGCTTGGTTTATTCCAAATTTTTAATAGCAATAGTCAGGCTTTCAATCTTCAAGGTGGAGTTGCACGCGTTCAAGAAAGCGGTCGTATCTCGATGGAGTTTTTGTCTCGTGGAGTGCGTGCTGCAGCGTTTCTTGGCTGTGCATCGGGAGATGCGAGTTCACCATTCACCAATGGAGCAGACACGAGCGAATTCTCGAATGTAGCATTTCGAAACGAGCTAATTCGTTTCAATGGCGACAATGGTATTACCGGCTTTGATAATGTGACTGGCGCAGTTACAACACTGAACAACATGGGCTTGAGTGTCGGGACAGGTGCACAACAAATTGTAAGCGGAACGGATGTATTTATCGTGCATGG
>NZ_LWFI01000017.1:0-990 GCF_001635735.1 Oleiphilus sp. HI0067 | reverse complement strand
AATGAGAATGCAGCATCTCATTTTTATTTTACTTCTTCTAATTTCCTCAATCTCACGGGCCGATTTCGTAGCAGCGCCTGATTTTCATCTTAAAGAATTAGCTAACGACACGATGCATCGGTTGAGTGATTACCGTGGTACGGTTATCTATCTCGATTTTTGGGCGTCGTGGTGTGGGCCTTGCCGACAATCGCTACCGGCGCTAGATCGCTTGCAAAAGGAATTCTCACCAGACGACTTTCAAGTGATTGCGATTAACTTAGATGAAGACTCAGCTGAGGCGCTTGGATTTCTAGCGGATTATCCGGTTGACTATACCGTACTGACAGAAAAAACAGGAAAGACACAGCGGGCATATCACTTGGTCGGTTTACCTTCCTCGTTTCTTATAGATCAACGAGGAGAGGTGATTGGTTCGTTTCAGGGTTTCAAGCCTGATCACATTCCGAAAGTAAAAAGAGCGGTGAACTATCTCTTAGAGGAATGATCCTTACGATACTGCGAAGGACTTCGTTCACTCCAGCGCTTAAAGGCATGATTAAACGCGGCGGCTTCTTGGTAACCCAGTTTCAGAGCGATTAGCTCAATACTTAATTGTGACTCGCTTAACCAGCGTTTTGCTTTCTCGAATCTCACTTCATCCAACACGTTCTGAAAGCTGCTATCTTCGTCGCTTAACTTTCTGCGTAAAGTTCGTTCTGACATACCAAAGGTTTGAGCAGCTTCCTTGGCTTTAGGAATGTCATAACTAAACATCAAAAGATAGTTCTTCAATGCATCAGTGAGCGTTTCTTCTTTTTGACTTGATTCGAACAGAATCTGCTCGCATTGCTCACGATACATGTCGAATGCGTTTTTATTCGCTTGAGGGAAGGGCTGTTTCAGTAGCGCGGTTGGAATCAGTATGCGATTGCTTTGCATGCCAAACAACACTCGGCAGCCGAAAGCTTTTTCAAACTTAATACGATCTTGTTTTTTTGGCGTGACAGT
>NZ_LWFI01000016.1:0-1035 GCF_001635735.1 Oleiphilus sp. HI0067 | reverse complement strand
TACCTGACTGAGATTCCTTTCGAGCTTGGCCGCATTCTAAACGGCGGTATATTTATCGCATCTAAGTGGCCAATCGAAGTAGAAGACAACATTGTTTATCAAGCATGTATCCGCGAAGACTGCCTTGCATCAAAAGGTGCGGTTTACGCAAAAATCAATAAGTTTGGCAAAACGTACAACTTGTTCGGTACGCACGTTCGCGCCTATACAACACCTGAAGACATTGCGAATCGTTTTGAGCATCTAGCAGAACTGAAAGCATTCAAAGACAGCAAGCACATCCCTGCGAATGAGCCTGTTATCTATGCCGGCGACTTTAATGTCGACAAGGTAAACTTCCCGCAGGAGCGTGATGATTTGATGGCGGTTCTAGATGCGACAGAGCCAACAGCACTTGAAAACTACCCTTACTCGTACGGTGGCTCTATTAACGTGTATGCAGATGATCAATATGACGAGTACTTAGACTACGTGCTTTACTCAAATGAACACGTTACGCCAATCAGCTCTAGCAACACATTGCTACTTCCTCGTAGCATAGAATCTGAGCACTGGGGTCGTTGGGACTTATCAGACCACTTCCCTGTTAAAGGTGAGTTTGTCTACCCATAACAAGCAAGATTCTGTTATACCCTTACAAAGCGAACCAATTGGTTCGCTTTTTTTGTGACCTAATTTTCTATCTGAGCATTATTAATATTGTAACCAGCACTTTTGAGTTACCGTTTGAGCTCAAACAAAAATAGCAATGTTATCGTCGATCTATGTCTTTAGTATGCAACATTGAAGATCAGAAAGGCTTCGTAAAACAAAAAGCAGAAGCGCTCTCTCTGAACATTCAACAGCTAAAACCCATGATTAAGTTTTTAATCATGCAAGGCGTCGATTTGCCTAAATTACTTGAAGGCACCGGTATTGAGCAGCACCACCTTATCCATAGAGACATTTCAATTGATGCGTTCCAACATCAAAGACTATTATTGAATGCCATCAAGCACGCGCCCGATATGAGCTTTGGAGCTCAGCTTGGCGTGC
>NZ_LWFI01000015.1:0-788 GCF_001635735.1 Oleiphilus sp. HI0067 | reverse complement strand
TCTATTCTTCTTCTTTATTGGCGTATGCGGGCTAATCAACCTGTCACTAGGTTCAGCATCGGCTCAATGGGCAGTCACGGCGCCTATATTCATCCCGATGTTAATGTTAGTTGGCTATTCACCAGAGGTTATTCAAGCGGCGTATCGTATCGGTGACTCGACAACCAATATTATTACACCAATGATGAGCTACTTCGGGCTAATACTCGCAGTTGCCGAGAAATACAAAAAAGACCTCGGAATCGGTACCCTCATATCGATGATGCTCCCCTACTCAGTTGTATTTATTACTGCATGGAGCCTGTTCTTCTACTTCTGGGTATTTATTATGGGATTCCCCGTTGGACCTGGCGCGCCAATCTACTACACCATGTAGCAAGCTTAATCATTAGGCACAGGACAAACTAAACGCACTAAGCTAGGCTGAAGAAATGGATATCTTCAGCTCTGTCACCTCCGCTATCGAAAAAGCTTTCACGATGAAAAGTGAGTGGCGAGAATACGACCTAATAAAATACCTCAAAGACAGCAATGATCTCGAGCTACCAAATATGGAGCTCAATCAAGCACTCAGCTTATTCAAAACGCATTTTTTAATTCGTCACGCACTTTATTCGCTTAAATCAAAATGGGCCAAAAATAAAAGCGCTCATCTTGAGATTGGAATAATCAATATCCAAAAATTTCCTTACATCACTCATAACGAAACAAGTGTAAGTAACAGCGATTTATTAGGTACGTACTATCTTGATCATGATAATTATTTCGATATGACAAAGGAAGAAATC
>NZ_LWFI01000014.1:0-17901 GCF_001635735.1 Oleiphilus sp. HI0067 | reverse complement strand
ATTATTGCTGGTATTACTCCCAAGCCGATTTATAAGAATAGAATGACGCTTACATGGATTGAACATTTGGAGTATTCAATATGAAATTTGGAAAATTACTTGCGGGTCTGACCCTAGCTGCAGCAGTGACTAGCGCGCAATCTGCAGTTTTAGATTCGAACGATGGATTGTTGACGTATACAGGTCCTTCGTTTGTTGATGTTGCAACGAATAACGATTTTTTAGATGATGAAATTGCAGCAGGTAGCCAGTACGGTATTGGCGGTATTCTTGAATTGAACGGCATGGCTGATCTGACCTTTACATACTTAGGTTTTGAAGCAGGCTATGACAACGATTTCGAAGCATACAATAATACGTTCTCAAACCGTGGCGGAAACGCATCAACAGTTGGTGATAGCTTTTCGGCTACAGCGGATGAGTTGGTATTCAGCTTTTACGCGAACAATGTAAACAGCGGTGTTGAAAACCCAAACAACCCAGTTGTTGGTAATCAATATCAGTCTTTCGCTGTAATGCTTGATTCAATGTGGGATGGCGTTATGTATGACGCAATTCTATTGTTTGACGATTCAGGTGCAGGTCCAGACGATAACCATGACGACTTGGTTGTTGGTTTGAATGCCGTTGCGGTTTCTGAGCCGGCAACACTGGCTTTGATGGGCCTAGGTCTATTAGGTCTTGGTGCAGCGCGCCGCCGTCAAGCTTAATCGTTTGATGAATTCAAAACCCGCTTCTTGAAGCGGGTTTTTTTATGCCTGAGTGATAGTGTTTATGAAGTATCGGGGCAGAGAGTAAAATGTAGAGGGCAGAGCGTTGCTTTACTTAGAGTACGCTGGCATCGTCCTGTATCAGCTAATATTTTGCAGGAATCCGTTTGGATAGTTGGCGGGGCTCGCATAATCTTCATAGGGGATGGTGTAAAAGGTGTTAAGCGTAGGTGGCTGGAGGCACTTCGCTGTATGGGGCGCGCTAAAAGGCTTTCTTTGATTGATGCGCGTATTTAAGGGGTAGTTAGACATAAAAAAAAGCGCCCGAAGGCGCTTTGATAAGAAGTTAAAAACTACTTATTTTTGTCTGCGTCGTGCTGCACCTAAACCTGCAAGGCCAAGGCCAAGAAGTGCTAATGTCGCTGGTTCAGAGACGGCAGTAGGAGTCACTTTCACGTCATCAAGGAAGTTACCAACTGTGCCGACTTCTGGTGTGATAGATGTGAAACGAATGTACGTTTGCTCGCTTAACGCTTCGAACGTTGCTGTGAAGTAGCTCCACGCTGAAGTAGTGTGGTCTTCGATTGTTTCAGAAATAATAGTCTCTTGGAAGTCCTCATCACTTTCATCTACCGCGTAGATGTCGAATTGGAAAGTTTCGTTTTCGCTTGAACGTGCACGGTAAGCGAAAGAGACGTTGTATTCGAAGCCAGCTGTTGTGTCGAACACTTGGTAGATTGAGAATTCAGTTCCGGTGTTTGGATGTGCGTTAAGCTCACCATGCTGTGTACCTTCCGCTGAAGTCACGCCATTAAAACCTGATTCCCAGATTTCGATGTTGCTGCCTTCCCAGCCTGGTACGTCACCTGAGGATTCGTAAATCCAGCCGCTGCCGTCATTAAGTTCAGGTGCTTCAAAGCCACCGTTAAGAATAAGATTCGCTTGAGCTGTTGCGCTAAAGCAAAGCGCTGCGCCAGCGATAATTCGTGCTAATTTCATCTTTACGTCCCTTTTTATTTACTGCGATAAATTTGCTTAATTGTTAAAGCAATAAATAGTCCGGTATCTAAAAATCTATATGTATCATTGCTTTATAAGAATTTTGTCTTTCCTATATTCAATAAACTGTAAAGTTTCTCGACACGCTTAGTGGTATTTGTGATGTACTTTCAGCGAAGTAATTCATATCTGCTTCGTGGATTGCGCAAAGCTTGAAAAATGCGGGTTTAACGACTATTTAATAACATTCAAACTATTGCGTTCGCGAATCAGGGAGGACCCCTTTAATGGAAAGCTTGAAATCTCTTGGTATCAAAAATCTGAATAATATTGATTACTACACCGTTCGTAATGAAGGTGATTTTGATGTTTTGAAGGTGTATCACCATCGTGAAAAAGGCGCCATTTTTCATAAAAGTGAGAAGTTCAAATTCCATCGCTCAAGCAAGCCCATGAAAGAATTTTCAAGCGATAGTTACACGCAGATTAGTGAGGTGTCGCCAATGCTTGTGTCGGTGATGAGTGACTTAGACGCAATCACAAAAAAGAAGTCAGTCGAAAAGAACGCAAAAGAAAAGATCTTGTCAGACCTGAGACACTTAGAGAAAGTTGTTGCGAATAAAGTTGCTGAGATTGAAGAGTTGTTGGACCGGCTCTAGCACTCCATGACAAGTTAATTATCGGTTTCAGGGCGTTACCTTCATGATGTGTTGAATAGGGTAGCCGCGCTGATCGTTTTGGCTTCAGCGACAGCTCTGTCTTCGCACTTATATTTAGACCTAAATTTAGCAGTAAATATTTAAGCTTATTGCTGCGCGTGATAGCATAATATGCTCCTCGTGTAGTTACCCTTTGCTTTATTTAGGAACCCCTGTTTCATGTCGTCTGGCACGCTTCCACAGTTTGTTCATTTACGTGTCCACACCGAGTTTTCACTCGTCAACGGCATGGTTCGCATCAAGCCTCTCGCAAAATATATCGAAGAAACTGAGACTCCAGCGATCGCGATTACGGACCAGTCTAATCTTTGTGCGTATGTGAAGTTCTACAAAGCTATTCGTGGCGTAGGGGCGAAGCCGATTCTTGGAGCAAGTATTTTCTTAGAAAATGAGGATGACGAAGACGATCCATATTTTATGACCTTATTGGCAAAGAATCAGAAGGGTTATCAAAACCTGACGGAATTGATCTCACTCGGATTTACTGACGGTCAAAAGGGCGGTAGGGCGCTTATCAAGAAAGAGTGGTTGGAGGACGCCGCTGAAGGTTTGATCGCATTGTCTGGGGGGCGTCTAGGCGATGTTGGTAAAGCCTTGGTAAACGGCAAGCATGAGCTCGCAGCAGATCGAGCGAGACATTGGCAACAAGTCTTTCCAGATAGTTACTACCTTGAATTGCATCGAACCAAACGCGAAAATGAAGAAGATCACTTACATGCGGCGGTCGCGCTTGCCCAACGTATTGCATGTCCTGTTGTCGCCACCAACGACGTCCAGTTTATCAACCGAGAAGATTTCGAAGCCCACGAAGCGCGAGTTTGTATTGCCGATGGTGAGACCCTTGATGATCCTCGTCGCATAAAACGTTATTCCGAAGAGCAGTACTTAAAAACCGCCGATGAAATGGCTGAGTTGTTCAGTGATATTCCTGAGGCGCTAGCAAATACGGTTGAGATTGCTAAACGTTGTAACGTTGAGTTGCGCTTAGGCGAGTACTTCTTGCCAAATTATCCTGTGCCTGACGGGATGACGATGGATGAGTTTTTCCGTCAATTATGCCGAGATGGTCTAGATGAGCGTCTAGAGGTGATTTTGGGTGGCGAAGGCAAAGATACGCCTGAAGCACGCCAAGAATATTACGATCGACTGACCTTCGAGCTAGATATTATTTTACAGATGGGGTTCCCTGGTTACTTCCTCATCGTAATGGACTTTATTCAGTGGGCTAAGAATCACGATATTCCTGTTGGTCCAGGACGAGGCTCGGGCGCGGGATCTTTGGTCGCATATGCGCTAAAAATTACCGATTTGGACCCGCTTGAGTACGATCTTCTTTTCGAGCGTTTCTTGAACCCTGAACGTGTTTCGATGCCCGATTTCGACGTCGACTTTTGTATGGATGGCCGCGATCGCGTTATTGGTTATGTGGCAGATCACTACGGCCGTAATGCGGTGTCGCAAATTATTACCTTCGGTACGATGGCCGCAAAAGCTGTAGTTCGTGACGTAGCGCGTGTACAAGGTAAGTCTTATGGTTTGGCTGATAAATTATCGAAGCTCATTCCTTTTGAAATTGGGATGACTCTTGCTAAAGCGATTGATGCAGAACCTGCGCTCAAGGAATTCCTAGAGACTGACGAAGAAGCTCAAGAAATATGGGAAATGGCGCTGTCGTTAGAGGGCTTGACGCGTAATGTTGGTAAGCACGCGGGCGGTGTTGTTATCGCTCCGACGAAATTAACCGACTTCGCTGCTTTGTATTGCGATGAAGAAGGTGGCGGTCTTGTTACACAGTTTGATAAAAACGACGTAGAAGATGCGGGTCTAGTAAAGTTTGACTTCCTTGGCCTGCGAACCCTAACTATCGTTGATTGGGCCTTGAAGATGATTAATCCTCGTCTTCAAAAAGAAGGCAAAGAAACGATAAACATTGATCATATCCCGCTTGATGATCCTGCCTCTTTCACTTTATTGAAAACGGCCGAAACGACGGCTGTATTCCAGCTCGAATCACGCGGAATGAAGGAGCTGATTAAGAAGCTTCAGCCAGATAACCTTGAAGATATGATCGCACTTGTTGCTCTGTTCCGTCCGGGGCCATTGGACTCAGGGATGGTTGATGACTTTATCAACCGTAAGCATGGTCGAGCAGAAGTAGCTTATCCTCACCCAGACTTTCAGCACGAGTGTCTCGAGCCTATTCTTGAACCAACTTACGGGGTTGTTGTTTATCAGGAACAGGTAATGCAAATCGCTCAGTCGCTCGCAGGTTATACCCTTGGTGGGGCGGATATGCTGCGCCGTGCGATGGGTAAGAAAAAACCTGAAGAAATGGCCAAGCAGCGTGAGATTTTCCGTGAAGGTGCGGTAGGTCAGGGCGTCGACCCAGAATTGGCGATGAAAATCTTCGACCTCGTAGAAAAATTTGCGGGATACGGTTTTAACAAATCACACTCTGCTGCTTATGCATTGGTGTCTTATCAAACGCTCTGGCTTAAAACGCATTATCCTGCGGAGTTCATGGCGGCAGTAATGACTGCTGATATGCAGAATACCGACAAGGTTGTTACCTTGATCGAAGAATGCCGCAAGATGAAGTTGCCCATTGTACTGCCAAACGTGAATGTCAGTGACTACACCTTTACCGTGGATGAGCAAGGTCAAGTTGTATATGGGCTTGGTGCGGTTAAAGGACTAGGTGAAGGTCCTGTTGAAAGTATTCTAGAAGCCCGGAAAAAAGATGGGCCGTTTAAAAACCTGTTTGATTTCTGCGATCGCGTGGATCTCAGAAAGGTAAATAAACGTGCTCTAGAGGCTTTGATTTACGCCGGAGCGCTTGATTCTATCGGCCCGAATCGCGCACGTTTGATGGCGACGATTGAAGAGGCAGTGCAGCGTGCAGATCAAAATGCGCGTAACCAAAATTCGGGTATGACGGATTTGTTCGGTGCTGTTGTGCCAGACGAAACGGTAGATGATGTATATCAGCGCTCTGAAGGACTAAAAGAATGGCCTGAAAAGCAGCGCCTTGGTTTTGAAAAAGACACTTTAGGTCTTTACCTCACGGGGCATCCTTTTGATGAGTATGAAAAAGAAGTGCGTCGTTTTGCGCGCAGCGCGATTGTCGATTTAAAACCAAGCAAAAACAAAATCGCTATTGCCGGTCTGGTGGTAGATCTTCGCTTGATGAAAAACAAGCGCGGCCAAACAATGTGTTTCGTAACGCTTGATGATAGAACTGCTCGTATCGAAGCGACATTATTCTCGGATGGGTTTGAGACATTTCGTGAGCAGCTTAAGAAAGACACTGTCATTGTGATTGAAGGCAGTGTGAGCCACGATGATTATTCGGGCAATATGAAGCTAAGGGTCGATAAAGTCATGTCCTTGGTGGATGCACGTCAGCAATATGCTAAACAATTGCTTATTAATCTTGATAAGCAAAGCTTCGATGTAGGCTTCGTCGATAAGTTAAAAGCGACGCTTGCGCCTTATCAGGGCGGTGGATGTAAGATTGCCGTGCGCTATTACAGAGATGACAGTGAATCGACGATTGCCTTTGGCGACAGCTGGAATATGCGCCCAGACGATGAGGCCTTATACGAACTTGGCCATCTTATCGGAAACGAAAAAGTCTCTTTAGAGTACGATTAATAACGAAAAAAAACGCTATACTCTTGGCGAGCCATAAGCTCGCGCGTTTACTAATTATCTTGGACATATATGAATTTACAATATCTAGACTTTGAGCAACCGATTGTTGAGTTGGAAGAGAAAATTTCTGAATTACGACTCGTCGGTAATAGCCAAGATGTAAATTTAAGCGAAGCTATTGAGCGTTTAGAGCGTGAATGTGAAGCGCAAACTAAGGCGATTTTTTCAGACTTGTCTCCTTGGGATATTACGCGCATAGCACGTCATCCGAATCGTCCATATACGCTCGATTATATTGCTGAAGTATTTGATGACTTCCAAGAACTGCACGGTGATCGCACCTACGCAGATGACCCATCCATTGTTGGTGGATTAGCACGTATTGATGGGCTTTCCGTGATGGTGATCGGCCAACAGAAAGGCCGTGATGTTAAAGAGAAAGTGAAGCGTAATTTTGGTATGCCTTTGCCTGAAGGCTATCGTAAAGCTAAGCGATTGATGGAGATGGCCGAGCGATTTGGTTTGCCGGTCGTTACGCTTATTGATACACCCGGGGCCTTTCCCGGTATCGGCGCAGAAGAGCGCGGGCAGAGCGAAGCAATCGCACGAAATATCGCTGTAATGAGTCGATTAAAAACACCGATCGTGTCGACAGTGATTGGTGAAGGTGGATCAGGTGGCGCATTAGCCATTGGTGTATGTGACCGCCTGAACATGTTTGAGTACTCCACATACTCAGTTATTTCTCCTGAAGGTTGTGCATCTATTCTGTGGAAGAGTGCTGAGCACGCTGCAGAAGCGGCAACAGCGATGGGTGTTACAGCTTCGCGATTAAAAGATTTGGGTTTGATAGACCATATTATTGATGAGCCTCTAGGCGGCGCACATCGAAGCAAAACTGAAATGGCGCTCTCTCTTAAGCAACGTATCGTCGCGGATATTAAAGCCTTGCGAGATATTCCTGTTGATGACTTGATCGAGCAGCGATATCAGCGTTTAACAGCGTATGATCGAGGCTAAGCTTCAACAAGCTCTTGCTTCTTTTCCTGATGCCAAGACTATTTATATCGCATATAGCAGTGGGCTTGATTCCACTGCTTTGCTTCTCTCCGCGGTTCGCTCACTCCAAACACTAAAACCAACTCAATCATTCTGCGCTATCCATGTTCACCATGGATTAAGTTCTCACGCTGATGCGTGGGCGGAGCATTGCCAAGCTGTTTGTGCCGAATATCAAATACCATGCATTGTTGAGCGTGTTCAACTTGATCTGAAAGGTAAAAGTCTCGAGCAAGCGGCGCGTGAAGCGCGATATGCGGTGTTCAAACGACATGTCGGCACCGATGATATTTTGTTGTTGGCGCATCATCTTGATGATCAAATCGAGACGGTTCTTATGCGACTTATAAGAGAGACTGACTCGAGTTTGTTGGCTGCTATTCCTCACAGTCGGCCTATGGGACTAGGTCATCTCGTTCGACCATTTCTAGATTTACGAAGAAAGGATCTTGAGCAATATGTCCAAGACCAAGGTGTGAGTTGGGTCGAAGATGAATCTAATCGAGACCTTTCGATCACAAGGAATCGCATTCGTCATCAAGTGTTGCCGCGATTGTTGGCTCAGTCAGATAGTTACGTTGATGATTTAGTGTTGTTAAGCAAAGGGCATACTCGAGTTAATGGTTCAGCGTTGCGTTTGGCGCAAGCAGTGTTAAAGCATATGCACATCACGAACTACGCAAACGATCATGGAATTTCTCTTACTAACCTCAACTTACTTGCTAAGCGAGAGCAGACGTTTCTTTTGCGTTGGTGGTTTATTTCTCTGGGGTTAGCGCAACCTTCTGAACGAATTTTTTCGAGGATCTGGACTGAAGTGCTTCCTGCAAAATCAGGTTCTACACCCGAATTAATGTGGGGGAGTATAAGATTAGTTCGTTGCTTTGATGCTTTGTTTATCATGGATGAGTCTAGCCATTCGCTAAACCTACAGTGTGGTGATGATCAAAGCGAGATAGATTTTGACCTACTCAACGATCAAACTATTGAGCTTAGATTGTGGGATGAGCAGTCGAAACGAGATCGTTTCGGTGGGCGAAGAAAATCTGAGTGGGCGAAGCGTTTATTCTTAACGCCTTGGCGCAAGGAAAGCGCTGTGTTTGTATTTAAAGAAGGGCAAGAACTTGGAATTTTTGATGTAAAACGCAAGGTTTTTATCGCTAAGTTATAGTTACTCTCTCGCAATACAAAAGCTTCAAATATTTAAAATTCCGACTACTGTTACCCGACACATGTTCTCTCGGGAGATGGTTTATGCCTTCTACATGGATCGTGCTATTGCTGTTCACGTCTTTCTTTGCTCATGGCTCAAACTTTGTGCATCTCAACGGTTCTGGCGCAAGCTTTCCTGAGCCTATCTATCAAAAATGGTTTAAAGATTTCAGTTATCGCGATAACGATGCGCGGATCAATTACGAGGCTGTCGGGTCTGGTGATGGAATATCTCAATTCATCAACGGGGATGTTGATTTCGCGGTCAGTGACTTAGCGATGAGTGACGAGCAGTTGAGTTACTTGGAGCAGGGCGCACTGATGGTGCCTTTGATTGCTGGACAAGTTTCTTTAATGTATAGCTTGCCCTCCGTTTCAGATTTAAAACTCTCACGAGACGTGTATTCACGTATTTTTCTCGGCGAGATTCAATATTGGGATCACCCAGATATTCAGACAAGCAATCCAGGTATTCAATTGCCAGCAACGCCCATTAGCGTAGTCGTGCGATCTGATGCATCCGGCTCTAGCTTTTTGTTTAGCAATCATCTGGCTTTAGTTAGCGAGAGTTTTCGAAATAACGTAGGAGCATCAAAGTTACCAGAGTGGAGTGACCAGCCTTATTTCTTATCAGCTTTGCATAATCAGGGGGGGCACAGCTTTTGTGCGTCAGACAGAGGGTGCTATTGGTTATGTTGAGTAGGGATACGCCAAGTTAACGCGTCCGCCAACAGCCTTACTCGAAAATAGAGATGGAAAATTTGTTAGGGCGGGAGCTGAATCTGGTAAGGCTGCGTTGAGCAATGTGACGTTCCCAAGTTCAAACTTACTTCAGTCTGATGTGCCGGATCTTCGTTCGTGGGAGTTTGATCCTGCGGGCGAGGCGTCTTATCCGATCGCTTCGTTTACGTGGTTGATCTTTCCTGAGAAAATGCCTGCTGGGCAGTCTGAAGTCGTTCGGCGTTTAGTTGAGTATTGTTTGACGGATGGACAGTCCTTAGCGGAGAGAATGGGCTATATTCCGCTGCCAGAGAATGTTGTGGCTTTAGTCAGACACGCAGTGCAGTTTATCGAATAAACCGCACTGCATGAGCACTAGGATAGCGTCGCAACCATCACAGCTTTGATCGTGTGCATACGGTTTTCGGCTTGATCAAAGACGATGCTTGCTTCGCTCTCGAATACGTCTTCAGTCACTTCTAGTCCGTTCAAGCCAAAAGTTTCTTCTATTTCTTTTCCAACACGCGTTTCGTTATTGTGAAATGCCGGTAAGCAGTGCATAAATTTGCTGTTTGGGTTGTTAGTGAGCGCCATTAGTTCTTTATTTACTTGATAAGGCTTCATCAGGCTAATGCGCTGTTGCCATGCTTCTTGCGGTTCTCCCATCGATACCCATACGTCTGTATAGATAAAGTCTGCATCTTTAACACCGGCTTCAACATCGCTGGTAAGAGTGATACTGGCTCCGCTCTCAGAGGCAATGGCTTCACAACGTTCTACGAGTGATTCTTCTGGATGATATCCCTCTGGCGCGACTAGGCTAATGTTCATACCCATCTTTGCAGCGCCGACCATCAAAGAATTTCCCATGTTATTGCGAGCGTCACCAAGGTAAGCAAATTTAATGTCTTTTAAGGCTTTGTCACTGTGTTCTTGCATGGTTAGAAAATCGGCAAGAATTTGCGTGGGATGAAATTCGTCAGTGAGGCCGTTCCAAACTGGAACGCCAGAGAATTCTGCAAGTGATTCGACGTCGCTTTGGCGAAATCCTCGAAACTCTATGCCATCATACATGCGGCCTAAAACACGAGCAGTATCTTTAACGGTTTCTTTTTCACCCATTTGCGAGCCGCCGCCTATATATGTGACATTCGCACCTTGATCAAAAGCAGCCACTTCAAAAGCGCATCGTGTGCGTGTTGATGCTTTTTCAAATATTAGGGCAACGTTTTTATTTCGGAGTGCTTGTGTTTCTGTGCCATCTTTTTTCGCCGCTTTTAACTCGGCAGATAGCTCAAGAAGATCTGCAATCTCTGCTTGAGAAAAATCCAGTAATTTAGTGAAACTACGTCCTTTAAGTGCGTCGCTCATGCATGCCTCCGCTGCGTGATTATTATTTGGTAGGCATGAGTAATATATCGCCTACTCGCAAAGCAGTTCATCATATCAGATATAAAAAGCAAGAGAAGTATAGCTCTTGGTTATTGCATTTTAGAGCTCGAGCTAGGGCCTGGGTTATTGCGTTGAGTGAAGAGACGACCTACATCTAATAATGCAGTTGCGTTTTGCTGTCAGACTACTTTGTGAGATCTATGTATGTAAATGATTGGGTGTCAGAAACAAAAACGCCTGCAAGGTAGCAGGCGTTTTTAGTGGCGAATATCTTAATTTGCATCAGTCATGATGTGACTATCAAAAGTACGCTCACAGTATTTGCACTTCATACGCACATCTTCTTGATCCACGATCACTTTAAAACTGCTGTTGACGGGCTCGCCATGGGTGATGCAGTTACTGTTCGGGCATTTGAATACGGATTCGATTACTTCAGGTAGGGCTAGAGGAAGCTTTTTAACAACACGGTAGCCTTCAATTTGGTTAACTGTCGCATTTGGCGCATAGATCGCTAATTGGCTAGCTTGCTGTTGAGTCAAAAAGACATTCTCAATTTTGATAATGTCCTTTGCTTTCGTAGCTGAAGATGAAGACGGTAGGTTTAAGCCGATGGTGACTTTTTCTGTACCTTGTTCGATATCGAACAAACGTAGTATCTTCAATCCAACGTTCGCTGGGATATGGTCGATGACTGTGCCATTTTTGATCGCCTCGACCTGCATTTTTGTTTGCTTGTCCATAGTCATGCCCCCCTTAGTAGTCTTCGTTTAATAGTAAGGCGAGTAGTGCCTCGCGCGCATAGACGCCATTTTCGGCTTGCTCGAAATAATACGCATGCTTCGTTTTATCTACGTCAACCGTAATCTCGTCAACGCGAGGTAGAGGGTGCAATACCTTAAGATTATCCTTTGCAGGCTCGAGCATTGCTGCCGTTAGAATGTAGGCAGCCTTCATATGCACATATTCAGAGGGATCAAAACGTTCTTTCTGTACGCGCGTCATATATAGGATGTCGAGCTCTGAAATCACATTTTCCATTGAGCTATGCGCGGAGTACTTGATACCCGCCTTGTTCAACTCTTCACAAATATATTCCGGCATCGACAGTGCGTCTGGTGCAATGAAGAAAAACTCGGTGTTATTGAATTTCGCTAGTGCTTGTGTGAGAGAGTGAACGGTTCGTCCGTATTTCAGATCGCCAACAAATGCGACTTTGAGATTATCTAACGTGCCTTGCGTTTCGTAGATCGAAAATAAATCTAACAAGGTCTGTGTAGGGTGTTGATTTGCTCCGTCGCCACCATTAATCACCGGCACGCCGTTACTGAATTCGCTTGCTAGGCGAGCAGCGCCTTCTTGAGGGTGTCGCATTACAAAGGCATCGACATACGATGCAATCACTTGTACAGAGTCTGCGAGTGTTTCACCTTTTTTCGCGAGAGAAGTATTACCACCGTTATCGAAACCAACAAAGGTGCCGCCCAAGCGTTGAATCGCTGTTTCAAACGACAGACGTGTTCGCGTCGATGGTTCGAAGAAGCAGCTCGCAATGACTTTGTCTTTTAATGCGGTATTGTCTGGATTGCTTTTGAGTCTTTCGGCGGTCTTGACGATAGTCTCGAGTTCTTCACGAGACAATTCGGGTATGGAAATAATGTGTTTTTTAAACAGCATATTTGGCATCAGGTATCTCTCTTTCTAAAAAGATAATGAAGGTTTGTGTCTAATCTTTAGGCACTAAATAGCCACCCTCATTATCATGAGGATGGCTATGATACCAAACCTAGTGCGCCCACTTAACCGCTAGACGGCCATTTAATTCTTGCCCGCCAAATTTAAAGTAGCCTTGGCCTTGTTAATTTGTTGATAAACGAACATTTTCGCCGGCATAAGGGGCATCTGGATTAGTGTACTTGAGTTCACCCAGTACTTGTCCATTTTTCGCCCATGCTAACCAGTTAAAGCCATTTTCAACACTAACAAAGCAAATCCCGCCAGGAATATCGCCGTCTGAATAACGAATACCGAGGTCATACACGATATTATCGTTTAGCTTGCGTGTTAGTGTCGCACTTGGATTTAGCCCAAGATTTGGATGCACTCGCTCACCCAGATCTTTGATGTTGTTGCAAGAGAACGCATCGTAAGATCGGATCGCAAATTCTTTTTGCGCATGCGAAATGCTGTCATAACATAGTCCTCCACTTATACCTTCGCCACTAAGACGAGCGCCAAGTAAGTACAGAGGTTGAGCAGGAACCTTTTCTCCGTTCTCATCAAATGTTGTTTCAGCACACGATTGATAAGTGACGCCATTTTTGAAGCTCTTTTGATAGGCAATCTTTGTTAGTCCTTCACCAATTGGTTTTGCATTGCTGCACTCATACCCGCTGTTGACCGGCGGAGTTATGATTGGATGATCTGGTTCCGGGTCGACTGGAGGGTCAACCGGATCAGGATCACTTGGCTCCGGATCAATTGGAGGATCAACTGGATCGCTTGCCACTGATACCATCACGACAGCCTGCGGTAGCTACTAGGATTGGTAGTGCCACAAATAATGTAAAAATAAGTTTTTTGTTGTCATGGTTAATCTCCGACATCTCTTAAAATAAGAGGTGGGGTCGTGACTAGGTGGTTATTTATCAACGCCTGAAGAGAAGGTGGGAGGAACATCAAATATTACTTTGCTTCACCACTGTGATTCTTGTTACAAATTTACCAATCGGTCAACTTTAAAAAATAGTAACGCGCTGACAAATAACAAAAAATGCAAATTCTTGTTACATGATGATGAGCTTTATTGTGCATTGTTTCGAGGGTAGGTTTGGGGCATAAAAAAACCCCACCGAAGCGAGGGTTTGTGTCGTTCAATTAGTGCAACTTCATATTACACGATTGTACCTACTGTTAGTGTACCCATAATCAACACTGCAAGAATTAGCAGTAGAGGCCATGTGAAGCTTAGCCACTTGTTGTATGGCACGCGACCGATCGCCAAACCGCCCATAACAACAGCAAATGTAGGGTTAACTAGATTAACTAGACCGCTTGCCGACTGAAATGCCGTGACTGCAAGATGACTAGCAACTCCAGAGAATTCGGCAAGTGGCGCCATCACTGGCATCGACAAAACTGCTAAGCCAGATGAAGACGGTACGAAGAACGACAAAAGTATTTGTACACCAAACATAGCGTTAATGAATCCAATTTCACTTAAACCACTAACCATGCCTTCAGATGCATATAAAATAGTGCCTGTCAGATTACCCGAGTCCATGATGACGACGATACCGCGCGCTAACCCGATAACCAATGCAACACCTAGTAACTCACGTGCACCTTCTACAAATGTGTTACTAAACTCTTCTTCACCCATTCTAGCGACAATCGCTACAAGAATAGAGGAGGCTAAGAATAGTGCCGACATCTCAGCCATCCACCAACCTAGTACAGATACTCCGTAAACTAGCAGGGCGAATGTTCCCGAAAAAATAAGCAAAATAATATTTTGAGTACCAGTCAAGTTATCGCTGATGCTGCTGTCAGTAGTCAGAAAATGTTTTTTGTTGCTCTCAGCCATTTCAGCGACGAGTGATTTTGACGGATCATTTTTGACCATTTTGGCGTAACGCATGACATACAAGATGCCAATCACTAAGCCTGCAACCAGAATAAATAGTCGATAGCTCAGGCCTTCAGTAAATGGAATGCCTGCAGCTTGTGATGCAATAACTGTTGCGAATGGGTTGATGGTCGACCCTAGCGTACCGATACCCGCGCCGAGCATAATGATCGCAACCGCAGTCACAGAGTCATAGCCCGCGGCGATGATGACCGGGATTATCAGGGCATAGAAGGCGAGCGTCTCCTCGGCCATGCCATAGATAGTGCCGCCTGCAGCGAAGAGTATCATTAGGATAGGAATTAGCATGATCTCCTTACCCTTCAGGCTAGTCGTAACTTTGGCTATGCCTGTATCTATCGCGCCGGTCTTGGTGACAATACCAAGGAAGCCACCAATAAATAGAACGAACAAGGCAACATCAATTGCACTTGCTTCGTAGCTACCTGGATCGTAGAAACCTGCGATAGGCGCCATGAAGATGTCTGTGAGCCCTTGCGGGTTCGGGTCGACTTCATGATATGAGCCAGAAACTGGCACTTGTCTGCCTAAATCTTCATTGTCGACCATTTCGTATTGGCCTGCGGGTAAAACCCACGTTAACGCTGCCATTACAACTATGAGGCCGAAAAGAATTGTATAGGCGGTCGGGAACTTAAACTTACCCATATACTTTCTCCTTTAGGTTAATCGGTTTTAATCGTACTCAACATCTCCGCAACGGCTTGTTACAGAAGTTCCGGCTTTGCCATCTAACATGTCTAATGCATTTTCAAGGCTGCCAATGCATGACGTACCACCCGTAGCGCGTGCAAATTCACAAGCTGCTTCAACTTTTGGTCCCATTGAACCGGCAGGGAAGTTAAACTCAATCATCTGATTGGGGGATGCTTTGCGAATCGCACGTTGATTGTCTGTACCCCAGTCGAGATACACAGAGTCAACGTCGGTGAGTACTAAGAATGCGTCAGCTTCAATCTCGCGAGCGAGTAGTGCAGCTGCACGGTCTTTATCGATAACAGCTTCTACACCAGCCAATGTGCCGTCAGCTTGGTACATGGTTGGAATGCCACCGCCGCCAGCGCAAATCACGATAACGCCTTGATCGATTAGCATCTTGATGACGCCGATTTCAAAAATACGTTGTGGCAAAGGTGAAGGAACAACGCGACGCCAGTATTTGCCGTCGGGCTTCACGACCCAGTTGCGCTCCTCCGCTAAACGTTTGGCTTGCGCTTCATCGTATACGGGGCCAATGAATTTAGTCGGATCTTTAAATGCTTCGTCGTTTGGATCGACTTCAATTTGAGTAAGAATGGTCGCAAATGCTTGCTCAGCAGGCATGATGTTTCCCATCTCTTGCTCGATCATATAGCCGATTTGACCGACAGACTCTGCTCCCAGTACATCTAGTGGATAGGGGGCAGCGCCATCAAACGCTGCGGCTTGTAGTGCGAGTAAGCCTACTTGAGGTCCGTTACCGTGAGCGATGATAAGCTCGTGTTCTTTTGCGATAGCTGCTAACGATTTAGCAGCTTTCGCAATGTTGATTTTCTGATTTTCAGCGGTCATTGCTTCGCCTCGTTGAAGCAAAGCGTTGCCGCCGAGCGCAACAACCACTCTCATCTTATTGGTCTCCCAGTGTTGCAACCATGACAGCTTTAATTGTGTGCAGGCGGTTTTCTGCTTGCTCAAAACTAATGTTGTATGGAGATTCGAAAACATCGTCGTTCACTTCTAATCCATTGAGGCCATATTCAGCTTCAATTTCTGCACCCACAATTGTTTCATTGTTGTGGAATGCTGGTAGGCAGTGCATGAACTTCACATTTGGGTTTTTGGTTTTGTTAATTACATCAAGATTTACCTGATAAGGTGTCATTAAACCAACGCGCTCTTTCCATGCTTCTTTAGGTTCCCCCATTGATACCCATACATCCGCGTACAAGTAGTCAGCACCTTCAACACCTTCTGCTACGTCTTCAGTAAGGTTGATTTTTGCACCAGTTTCTTTTGCTATTGCCTGGCACTCTTTTATAAGCCACTCTTTAGGCCAGTATTCTTTTGGTGCAACAAGACTGATTTCCATGCCCATTTTAGCTGCGCCAACCATGAGTGAGTTGCCCATGTTGTTGCGTGCATCGCCAAGATATGCAAACTTCATATCGCTAAGGGGCTTGCCGTTGCCCCATTCTTGCATAGTAAGGAAGTCCGCAAGAATTTGAGTTGGGTGCCATTCATCAGTCAGGCCGTTCCAAACTGGTACGCCAGAATAGTCAGCTAGATCTTGAACGTCCTTTTGACGAGATCCGCGGAATTCAATTCCGTCATACATGCGACCTAGAACGCGTGCAGTGTCCTTGACTGACTCTTTGTGCCCCATTTGAGAACCGCCTCCAATATAGGTTACGTTAGCCCCTTGGTCGAAGGCTGCTGTCTCAAATGCGCAGCGAGTGCGAGTTGAGGTTTTCTCGAAAATCAAGCAGATGTTTTTTCCGCATAAACGAGGTTGTTCGGTACCCGCATATTTGGCTTGCTTTAGGTCCCGAGACAGATCCAACATGTAACGAATTTCGCGAGGAGTAAAATCTAAAAGTTTTAAAAAGCTGCGGTTTTTTATATTAAAAGCCATATCTCTATTCCTTAATTCTGTAAATCGTTCAGTGAAACAAACGACTAAATGTCGTCACGCTCAATTGGGCAACTCATGCAGCGAGCACCGCCGCGTCCTCGACCTAACTCATCACCTGGTATCGCAATAAACTTGATTCCAGCTTTTTCAATATTATCGATCGTGTAGTGGTTACGTTCATAACCAACAACAACGCCCGGACGAATAGTGAGCACATTATTAGCGTCGTTCCATTGTTCCCGTTCGGCTGCGAATACGTCGCCACCAGTAGGAATCATGCGAACAGAGTCGTTGCCTGTAATACGTGCTAAAGTTTTAAAGAAGCCTTTTTGTTGCGTACAAACAATGTCACCGTTGTCACCAGGAGTTAAGCTGTAGTGAATGTTTTGGTCCGATACAACGCCTGGATAGTAGGTGAAGCAGTCTCGATCCATATGTGTTAACACGGTGTCTAAGTGCATTGCTGCACGAGATTTACCAAGATCTATTGCTATGACTTCATCGGCTCCGCCTCTGGAGAATAAGCTTTTAGCCAACATTTCAATTCCTTGAGGGGTTGTTCGCTCAGAAATACCGATAAGTACTTTGCCGTTACCGATGATTTCAACGTCACCACCCTCAATCGTCGCGCCTTCATAGACGCGTTCTTCACCGCCATACCAAACTTCAAATTTTTCTTTCTTGAACATTGGGTGATAACGATAAACCGCTTTGAAATGAACTGTTTCGCGCTGTCGAGCAGGTTTCATCATTGGATTGATTGAAACGCCACCATATACCCAGCAAGAAGTATCACGCGTAAATAAGTGGTTTGGGAGCGGGTCTATGACAAAACTAGTTTTCTCCAGCTCCGAGCCCAGCAAAGATTTTGGCGCTGCTTTTAAGAGCTTGGGATCTATGTCTGCAATGGCGACACCGCCAGTCAAGTGTTTGGCAAACTGGTGGTCGTCCTGATTTTCCATGAATGCTCGAACCTCTTTGGCCATGGTCGGTCCGAAACGTAGTTCAGAGCATTGTTGATCGAGAATCCATGCTTTGGCTTGCGCATCAGCAATGGTTTCTTGAAGTAAATCATTCAGTAAGAATGTTTCTACGTCATGTTGTTCGAGCGTTTTTCTGAAGGTGTCGTGTTCTTCTCCGGCTTTGCCTAGGCGAAGAACATCATCAAAAAGTAGC
>NZ_LWFI01000013.1:0-782 GCF_001635735.1 Oleiphilus sp. HI0067 | reverse complement strand
TTTTTCTCAGGATACAAGCCGCGCAACCGCTTGATTTCATCATAGACGTAGCCAGACTGAACTGGACTTCCGCCCGGGCTGTTAATTCTCAAAATGACCGCTTTAGCCCCTTCTGCCTCAAATGCAGAGCGTAAACCTGTCACGATCACATCAGCACTAGCATCTTCTTGATCTGCAATCACTCCTCGCACATCAATCAAGGCAGTGTAATTTTCGGAGTCAACCTGCATACCGCTTGGACTTAAACCATTTGCCATCATGCCAAGCAAAATGAATAAGTAAGCGAAGGTCAGCAACTTAAAGAAAATACCCCAACGACGAGTACGTCGCTGCTCAACCCCTAAAGTAGCTACCGTTTTTTCAATTAACTTCCATTCTTTAGAGTTGGAACTAGTTGGCTGAGGGACTGCCTTTACGTTATCTGAGTTTTCCAAAAGGAACTCCTAGTTTATTGTTTTATCAAAATTACTAATCAACGATCGACTTGAGAACGCCCATGATAAAAAATCTAGAGCTTTATATCGTCATGTGATTCGACGAGCCATGCTAGCAGCTCAGGCATCGCATCAACAATGCGCTTCGGATTATATTGCCGTAAGCTCTTCACCGCATGCACACCGTAGCTTACGCCGACACTAGGCATCTGTGCCTTCTGCGCCATTTCCATATCAAAGGTCGTATCACCAACCATCAACATTTGATCTCGCGGCACCTTCAAATGGTCAGAAATCTCGATAAGCATTTGCGGGTGCGGCTTCGATCGCGTTTCATCCGCGCACCGT
>NZ_LWFI01000012.1:0-1173 GCF_001635735.1 Oleiphilus sp. HI0067 | reverse complement strand
ACTCCATAACGTTCTGTAAGTATGCTTACAATGTGCTTCCCTTTTAGGACTAGTTTGTTTTTGTCGGCATATCCGTTTAAATGCATCAGGCAGCCGCAATCTCCAGATGTAAATGTCGGGGATAATGCCATTAAAGATTTGCATTTATCTTCAGCCATTACAGACGATATTTCGGGTGCTTTCACCGAAAAGGTGCCACCAAAGCCGCAACACTCATTTTGATAATTTGGTTGCTCGACTACATGTCCTGAATTTTGAAGTGATGTTACCCAAGACTCTTCGCTCTTGATTCCACGTCTTGCAGAGCATGACACGTGAAGAGCAATAGATTCTTTTTCATCGCTCATGGATGGTAGGAATGGTGAAATGAATTGAATCAGTTCAAAGCACCTCTCAGACAGATTTTTTGCAAGCATTGAGTAGTGAGAGTCTTCTATTCATCAATAGAGGGAAGTGTTTTTTAATCATGTCTGCGCATGAAGCGGAAGGTACTACTACGGGGAGATCGTATTTGCTCAGTAAATCAATGGTTTGTTTTGCGACTTCTTGCGCTTGATCCTTGGCGCCAGAGTTATATGCCGGTTGGGCGCAACAGCTTTGAAATTTGGGAAACAGCACTTCGAAGCCGCAATGCTCTAATAATGCGACGCTGTCTAAGCCAACTTGTGGATAGATATGCTCAACAAGGCAGCTAGAAAAAAAGACGACTTGTTGTGTCATACCTCATTTACTCTTGGGCGGGCTCTGCAAGTGGAAGATGCATGTTTAATTCTTGTACATTGATATCTTGTGCATCGATCCAGTCACTGTTTCTTGCTACCTCAAAGCCATTACGTGCTTCTAGCGCTTGTAGGAGTTCGGCGTTGTTGCCTCGACGATTCAAGTTCACCATGGCTCGCTGAAGCTTATTAATGGAATAAAACGGTACGCGAGGATGGGTTGCAAAGGCAAATGGACTAAACCCCGGAGTTTCCCAGAGAATTTTTAATTGTTCCTGTCGATCTGGAGACAAAGCATAAAAGTCTGATTCAGCTAGGCTAATGGCGCGTACTTTTCCTTCGGTCAGAGCCATCTCTAACTGTTTTGTGTCGGGATAGAGTCGCATGGGCAACGCAAAGCCTAAACGCTTTAAGCTGTATCGCGGTATAACGCTTGAGGTGTAGTTGAGTAAGG
>NZ_LWFI01000011.1:0-1230 GCF_001635735.1 Oleiphilus sp. HI0067 | reverse complement strand
CAAATACCAGAATCGATTATGAATAAACGTAACCATACCCTCTAGGATCGTATTTCGATCTCCGATCCAAATATCCAAAATACCACTCGATTTGTACCAAGTTACTGGCAAGTTGTGTCGATCGATTAAGGTTTGAATATCCCAGCGCGCATGTTCGCCGACCCAATCAGTATTACCGTCGCCATTCGCATCACCAAGGTATGATTTTGGATCTGCTGACCAGAAAGGATCAAGCAATTCTAAGCGGTCGACAGTCAGGTTATTGCCGACAGTACCGTTATAGACCGCGTCACTGATTTTCTTTGTGACGTTAGTCGCTAACTGGCTACCAAGAGAATGACCTGATAATCGAACATAGTATGAGGTGCTGCCCGAAAGCACTGATGTGATTTGTTCAAACGCAATGTCAGAAACAGATTTGTTTGGTGACAGCGCTGTACTATACGAACCATCGTTTAAACGATAACGCATGCCGCGCGGTCCATTGGGCGTCCAGATTTTCGCTTCAGCATCTTTTACTTCTGCCTCGTCAGCTAACTGGTTCCAGTAAAAGTACGCAATGTTCCAATCACGCGCTTTCCAACTTGCCGATGTAATCACGTTCTCGCCGTTGTAATCGAATAAAAAATCTTCACGTGAATAGTTGTTTTGCGATGAACCATTTTGCCATCCATGGAAGTGAATAATGGTTGATTTGGTTGGATCAAAGTAGTTTAAGGAGACATTGTTCACTGTACCGTCTTGTTCAATTGCCTTGACGGAAGTGTTGTTTTCATCAAACCAGAACAAGCCAATGGCCGCAGCGATTAATACACCTAGGCCAAGACGTGTGAGACTACTCGCTGTGTCCTGCCAAAAAACATAGTCGCCTGTGCGCTTGCTCGGTTCCAAGGCCATTCTTGATAAACCATCTCCAATCTGACTAAAACTCGGGAGGAGCTTGTCATTAGGATTCACTTCTAAACGCGCATCCGAACTCACCATATAAAGCACGATCATTAGCACGAAAGGTAGCAAGCCTAAGAACACTTTGAATGTTCTATCTGGCGTCTGGTTTATCAGTTTCTTCATGGCCTTGGCCTCACATCAATACAGGCATTCGTTTATGCTCTATAGCTTGCCGTCAGCAGCCATCTGCATGTAGCTTGGGTCAAAACGGAACTTCACGTTTGATGCATCACCGAAGGTACCTTTTGGCATTTCAATTCCGATAAATCCTGCATCTGGAGC
>NZ_LWFI01000010.1:0-864 GCF_001635735.1 Oleiphilus sp. HI0067 | reverse complement strand
AGGCGCCATCAACAAAGCAACTGCTTTTGGCCGGCCAGCTATAAATTCGCTCTCGAATACTATTGTTCCCGCCGTCGAATGATGGCCCGAAGTTCATGACTTCAGCTTGTTGCCACGCAGTCATCGCAGCTTGCCAAGTGCTCTGAGCTGTCGCTAGGGTGGATGCGACATTGGCGGAACTAATTGCCACTTCATCGCAATATGCATCAATAGCATTTGCTAGGCTTAGTGCTTGGTTGTTGCTGTTCTGTAAAACTGGAATCACGGCATTCGCAATATCGGTTAGTGCTTGTTGTTGGGCAGTCAATTCTGCATCCGGAGTGGGGTTGTTGTTTGTATCTGAGCTTGAGCTACCTCCACCACCACAGGCTGTTAGGAGAAATACGGAGGCGCTGATAATTACAGAAGAACGTTTCCAGTTGAACATAATGTACCTCAATTCTTATGTGTTGGTTTCAATGAGCAAGTGATTAAGGTTTGCTTGCTGGAACTGAAACTAGGTTAGACCTGATAATGTTTGTGTTTTTAAACGCACAAAAGGGTAGGCTCTAAATGAATCCTACCCTTGTTGTAAAGCTATCCGTTGCTCAGCGGCTTGTATAACTGCTTAATGTGCTGGCTAACGGAAATTGCGTAGGTGCTTACCAGCCGTTTTCACCGTTTGCATCACCCATATTCTCATCAGCAAAGTTGTAAGCAGCTTGGAGAATATCGCGTGAAGCAATCAGGCTTGCACGATAGTTATTGATCGTGGTTGTATCGGCAGTAGAAAGTACAGGTGCATCACCTAGGTTGGTGTTGATTGTTTCAATGTCTGTGATACTGATTAGTGCATTCGGGTTAAATTGAAGGCACATAACAAAA
>NZ_LWFI01000009.1:0-578 GCF_001635735.1 Oleiphilus sp. HI0067 | reverse complement strand
CTTCATAGCGTTCGTTAATCTCGGCCCACACAGCTTTTAAAGTATCGTCAAAGCCTGCGTTAAAGATTAGCTGTGTGCTATAAGGTAAATACTCAAATAGCGAAGCCATCGATTCAAAAAACAAAGGTGCATAGTACTCAATGCCGTGCGGTTTAATGCCTTCTTTGATGTCGCGTAGTATTGGCGCGCTGAAGCTTTTCTCATCGAACTGGTCTAGCCAACGATTACGAAATGCAAGCCTAGAAGCTCTGTCCCACGGAAATTCGTGCGCAGGCAGTAGTTCGATACTCTTTAGCTTTTCTTTGGATCTTTGCGTTTCTGGATCGAAACTTCGAAGGCTTTCAATTTCGTCGTCAAATAACTCTATACGAATTGGAAATTCGCTACCCATTGGGTAGACATCAAATATTGAACCACGAACTGCATACTCACCGTGCTCATAGACGGTATCGACATGGCGGTAGCCAACCTGCTCGAGCGAGCGTCGGTAATCATCGGGATTAAACCGACCATCTATTTGCAAAGACAGCGAATTAGCGGCAATGAAGTCAACGGGCGGCAAGCGCTGAAGCAGGGTC
>NZ_LWFI01000008.1:0-884 GCF_001635735.1 Oleiphilus sp. HI0067 | reverse complement strand
TTCTCTTTTGCGTTATGCGCCAATGTATGCGGGCTTGCTTGCGATTTTAATTATTTACCTTGGTTATCGAGTCACTGCATTTCGCCGCGCTGAAAAGAAGAGCACAGAGCAAAACGATTGTTCTGTTGAGATGCGTTGTGCAATCCGTGCGCATGCAAATGCGCTCGAGAATATTCCACTCGCTTTAGTTTTGCTCTTCATGTTGGAACTTCAGTTCTTGAATCCAATTTTGATTCATGTTTTCGGCGGTATGTTTTTGCTGGGCCGCGTTCTTCATTCATGGGGTTTATCGCGTTTTGATGGGCCAAGTTTTGGTCGATTCTATGGCATGCTGCTGACATGGTTAGCGATGCTGGGCATGGCGATACTTAACATCTGGCTCTGCCTAATTCTATGACACCAGAGAGATACCGAAAGCTCCGCGAAACCTTAGATCGGCGCCAACCCGATTTAACAATTCTCGCGGAGCAGATCCACAAACCTCGTAATATTGCTGCTTTAGTTCGTACTGGTGATGCGGTCGGTATGCATGAGCTGCATATGGTCTGGCCGTGGGATAAGCATCGTCCATACTCGGGCACGGCAATGGGGAGTGATCGATGGGTTAACATCGTTCGGCATGAGTCGATGGATGCAGGTATCGAACTTCTCCAGACGCGCGGCCAAAAAGTTTATGCAGCACATTTGTCTGATACAGCGCTTGATTTTAGAGATGTAGATTACACCGAACCATGCGCCATTCTGATGGGGAATGAGAAAAAAGGCGTAAGTGATGAGGCTGCTCAGAAAGTTGATGGCCATATTATTATTCCCATGATGGGAATGGTTGAGTCATTTAATGTCTCAGTAGCCGCAGCGATTATTTTGAGCGAGGCGCAACGACA
>NZ_LWFI01000007.1:0-779 GCF_001635735.1 Oleiphilus sp. HI0067 | reverse complement strand
GCTGTTTATCACACCATGAATCCTGCATTTGTAAGTAACTTTGGCGAGCCTCGCAGAAAACTATCTTATGTAAAAGCTGAGATATCTTTAAAGGTTGAAAGCGAAGAGCATGTCGAGTTGGTAAAGCACCATGCTCCTTTGATTAGGCATCAAATAGTAATGTTATTGTCTGAACAATCTAAAGAGGGAATGAGCTCTCACACAGCGCAAGAGACTATTCGTTTGGCTGCGCTTAGCAGAGTAAAAGAAGCTTTAGCTGAGGAAGTAGGTAAGACAGGTGTACAAGACCTACTATTTACCAGCTTTGTTGTTCAAATTTAGGAAGCTAGACGCACGACATTAGGCGTGTCTTGGATGGCAACATCGTTGCCGTCCTCCCAGCCTGCCTCCCACGCGGCAAGCACAACATCGCTCATACCGGGGCGGTCTTCTCTTGTTTTGCCCATAACGCCAGACATATAGCCTTGCTTATAAGCTTTGTTAAGAGATTCTAAATTCCAGCTTAAAGAAAAGTCTTCGGCCATTGGGCCACTCCTTTCAATAGGCTGCCAAGCACTTTCATGCACAGAGCATTGGTAGTTGCTCTGTACAATCGACTTCAAGCGGTTCGGCACGCACAAGTCAACACATAACGGTTTGATAGCGTAGTCTGTATTTTGTGATGCGCTTATCATTTTTGTTCGCTTTAAAAGCAATGCGCGAATACAGGTTACATATATTTACGTTAGTGCAATGAACACTACTCTGCACGCTAAGAATGTGTCTTTATGTTTTTTTAG
>NZ_LWFI01000006.1:0-890 GCF_001635735.1 Oleiphilus sp. HI0067 | reverse complement strand
CCACGTATTCTCAAAGCGTGGCTGTTTCAGCAGAAATTTGCCTGCCAAATTTCATTCTCCTGACTACACTCAAAAGATCGTTTTTAAAAAAGACCACTTTTACGATTGCGTTCAGGGGCAGTTGAATGAGCACGGCTCAAAATGGTGATGACAAGCAATGGCGTCAGCGCTATCTAAAACAAGTTGATGACAACGAAAACTTAAGCGAACGCTATCGTGAGCATGTTGAGTTGCTTCAGCGTATTGTCTCGCGTTTATGTTTAAGTGTTGATGAGTCGAACCCTGAATTTCATTCCGAAATCAGAGACCTACGCCGCAAGCTCAAAGGCGAGTTAAGTTCTTTGCCAAGTCTAGCTGAATCGCTAGCTGAGATTGATCGTCGTTTTTTAGCAGACCGATCAGATGAGCACTTGCGTGTCTCCTTGCCTGAATCAACAGGAACAAACCTCCATAAACCAAGTGTCTTTGAAAAAGGAAAGCATTGGGTTGAAGGGGTCTTCAATAAAATGAAAGGTCAGCATCATAGTGAAACGATCGAAACAAGAATTGAAGTTGTTCCTGATGATTTCATAGAGCTTCCGGGGGCCGCCAAACTCAAAGAAGTACTTGAGTCGACGCCCGGTTACGGCGCAATCGCGAGCAAAGTGGCTGATATTTTAAATGCATTGCTCAGCCAACTAAGCTACCCAGAAAGTGCGCAACAAGATCTACAAGCCTTGCGATTACGCATTGCTAGTCGAGTCAACTGGTATGAACTGCCTCCAACATTAGAAGATCTAAGTAATCTGATCATCGCGTCAATGGGGAAAGGCCAGCGTCAGTTTGATACCTTTTTGCATGAGTTGGATCAACAACTTCAGGTGATGACAGATTTCTTATCAGGGCATGAT
>NZ_LWFI01000005.1:0-1223 GCF_001635735.1 Oleiphilus sp. HI0067 | reverse complement strand
AGCAAGCGAAGCAACGCTTCATGGAAACAGTGCGCTCGGCTGTATACGATCTAGCTCATATGGTGCCTGGCTCGCGATCTTGGTTGGAGCTCTACACCGAGCAATTAGAAGACGCAACGACCAAAAGCGCCATGCGTGAAAAGCAATTGAAAGAACTCAAAACAGCAAAACCGATCGACAAATCGGATTCATTTTTTGGGGATGATTTTTAGGCCAACCTTGGTTTCAAGCTCGCAAGAGAAGACTTCATACCATGCAAAGCGTTAATTTATGCGCAAAGAAATTCTGCCGTCGCGATCGCATCACTTAAAGCATTGTGCGCGTACGCTTTTGGCAAGCCGTAACGGTCACGACATACCTCTAGCTGGATAGCTCCCGCAGAGCCTTGTTTTTCCATCAACGTCCGCTCAATGACCATCGTATCGACGTAGTCGAAGATAAGAGGACAACCGTAATTCTCCCGCGCGACTTTCTGAAGAAAAGCTAGGTCTAAACGCGCATGGTGAAAAACCGCCACTGCTCCAGCTAACTCATTCATGAGTAAACCTAGAGCTTGCGTCACATTGCCTGCGCCAGCAACACACTAATTACTCAGACCATGCACTACTACGCTATCACCCACTGACTCGCTTGCATAGCATAAGTGATGCTGTGCGCTTCGGTATTCAATAAAACCCTCCTGCACAATCACCCATGCGCTGCTCAAAATTTTATCCGTTACAGGGTTAAGCGTTGTCATCTCGCAGTCAATGACTACAAACCTTGTATCACCAACAGGGGATTTCCGAGCAATCGATTTTGCGTATACAAACCATTAAGCGCCTCAATTGCTGCACTTTTTTTAGCGTAACGTAAACGACGATATAACCTAGAGAACACCATGACCAAAACGCATTTTCAGGGCTCGCTGACTTTCCGCAACAACGGCAAAAGCATCTTTTAATTGATTGCGTACTAAAGGCCCCAAGGAATCAGGCGCAAGATGGTTATTCACCTCTTCCCCTAATTGGATTTGTTGACTCTGATTGCTTGAACGTAAACTCGCAATAAACTCATGCGCATCAAGAAAGATGCCCGCCAATTCAGATAATATAAACTTCTTATCCACCAAAGCTTCGAGACGTGCTTCGGTACTCACCTCGGAAACTCCTTAAGCCTACGCGTACAAACGGATCAATGCGATAATAGTTACCGTGCCTCAATATGTTAAATCTAAGAATGAT
>NZ_LWFI01000004.1:0-1053 GCF_001635735.1 Oleiphilus sp. HI0067 | reverse complement strand
GCGGGAAATACGTCCAATACGATTTTATTAAAGCTAGAAGGTAATAACCCTGCAGGATCTGTGAAAGACCGTCCCGCACTGAGCATGATTCAACGCGCTGAAGAACGCGGTGATATAAAGCCTGGCGATACCTTAATTGAAGCGACGAGTGGCAATACTGGAATCGCGCTTGCTATGGCTGCGGCAATCAAGGGTTACAAGATGATTTTGATCATGCCGGACAACGCGACAGAAGAACGAAAAGCTTCAATGTCTGCTTATGGCGCGACTTTGATTCCCGTAACCTCAGAAGAAGGCATGGAAGGCGCGCGTGACCTTGCATTAAGAATGCAAGCTGAGGGCAAAGGCTTAGTTCTCAATCAGTTTGGCAATTTAGATAACCCGCTTGCGCACTATCAAGGCACAGGGCCTGAGATCTGGCGTCAAAGTGAAGGAAAAATTACGCACTTTGTTAGTTCTATGGGAACTACGGGCACGATTATGGGCTGCTCACGTTACTTCAAAGAGCAGAATCCAGATATTCAGATTATTGGCCTACAGCCTGAAGACGAAGCATCGATCCCCGGTATTCGTCGTTGGCCAAAAGAGTACTTGCCAACTATTTTTGACGAGACACGTGTCGATCGCATTGTTGATATGGGACAGCAAGAAGCCGAAGACACAATGCGTCTGCTTGCCGAAAAGGAAGGCATCTTTTGCGGGGTCTCTTCCGGTGGCTCTGTTGCAGCGGCATTGCAACTAAATCAAGAACTTGAAAATGCGGTAATTGTCGCCATTATTTGTGACCGAGGTGACCGCTATCTCTCTTCAGGCGTGTTTGCGAAATAGACAACCTGCAATTAATTACTTAGAAGACTGAACATATTATGGCGAGAAGACGCAGAAAAAAGCTTCCTGTAGATCCAATTGAATGTGACATTACTGGAGGCTTAAGTCATGAAGGGCGCGGGATTGCCAAATTAGACGGAAAAACCCAGTTTGTTGATGCGGCATTACCAGGAGAGAAAGTCTCTGCGGTATATGTCGAAAAGCGCGGCAAATTTGATGAGTTGA
>NZ_LWFI01000003.1:0-20154 GCF_001635735.1 Oleiphilus sp. HI0067 | reverse complement strand
ACATAAAAACCAAAATCAACGCATAACATCTATAAACAAAAGATATAAGAGATTCGATAAAATTCAGAAAATTAGCTGACCATTTGGTTATATTTGTAATTATATAGATTCAATTTTGAGACTTGATTGATCCATATCACAGCTTCAAAGTGTTGATTAGTTCGGGATTTAGCCAAAAAAAATAACGAATTTACAAATTTCACTTACCATTCGGTCAGTTTTTTAATGTACACTCGTGAAACTTATGCATAAAACGCCTTTATTGATTTCACAAATATGTATTATTTGCGAACGGCGTCAAACGAACTAAAACTATTGCTGCGCGAGTCTTACTCGCATTACAGCAACTTGAGGTAAAGACGTGATTACTTTTTTCTTAAATGGTCAGGAAGTTAGCGAACATAACATCCAGCCTGATATGACCGTTCTTCGCTATCTGAGAACACGCCAATCCTTAACTGGCACTAAAGAGGGCTGCGGCTCTGGTGACTGTGGGGCATGTTCAGTACTAGCGGGTGAAATGCACAATGGTGAATGGCATTACCGTGCGATCAACTCATGCATCACTTTCCTCGCACAGATTGACGGAAAAAGCCTTATTACTGTTGAAGCATTAGCTAATGGTTCAGAGCTTCACCCTGCGCAGCAAGCAATGGTAGATAAGCATGGATCACAATGCGGCTTCTGTACTCCTGGCATCATCATGTCTTTAACCGCTTTATTTGAAAACACACCTTCAGATAAGACTTTTACACTTCACGAAATTTACGACGCACTTTCTGGCAACCTTTGCCGCTGCACTGGCTACAAGCCAATTATTGACGCAGCGAAGTCAATGAAATCATACCCAGGCAAAGTGAAAGCAGAAATTTGGACACCTTCTAGCACATCACCTTCAAACAAAGGTGAAACCTCCAATGAAGAAGGTCAATCTTGGAGTGCTCGCACCGAATCAGAGCTTAAAGAGATTCTTGCGCACCATCCTGATGCACGAATCGTTGCCGGTGCAACCGATCTAGCACTTGAAGTGACGCAAATGAATCGTCGCATTAATAAGCTTGTTGCAATCAATCAAATCGATAGCTTGAAAACAATTAGTGAAGACGCTAACTACATCACCATCGGTGGTGCAGCATCTCTGACTGATTGCGAAAAAGTATTAGAAGCGCACTTCCCTGAGTTCGCTCAGCTACTAGAGCGTTTCGCAGCACGCCAAGTTCGTAACAACGGAACCATGGGCGGCAACATCGCAAACGCATCACCAATCGGTGACGCGCCACCAGTATTAATTGCATTAAATGCAGATATCGAAATCGCGGGTGCAAATGGCAATCGCTGGATTCCTTTAGACACTTTCTACTTGGACTACAAGAAAACACTTCTTCAGACTGGCGAATACATCCGCGCGATCCGTATTCCACGCCGCGAAGCGTGTGAGCACTTGAAAGTGTACAAAATCTCTAAGCGTATCGAAGACGATATTTCAGCAGTGCTTCTTGCGATCAAAGTAAAAGTACAAGGTGGCCAAATTACGGCTGTACGCACAGGCTTTGGTGGCATGGCTGCCATCCCTAAAGCGGGTGCAGCAATTGAAGCAGCATTGATCAACCAACCAATGACGGTTGAAACCTTCCGCAAAGCAGGAGAAAAAGCCTCTGAAGACTTCCAGCCATTCAGCGATGTACGTGCAACGGCAGGTTACCGTATTCAGGTAACACAAGGTCTTCTTGAGAAAGCAGCATTAGAGATTCTTAACCCAGAAAGCGTTAGCCGTGTAGAGCAAATCTTTACCACCACACTTTCTGCGAAAGATGTAGTAAACACGTACGACCCGCAGGAGAATAACAATGCGTAAGTTGATTGATGTAGAAGATAACAAACGCATGCGTCCTGCAAAGGGTAAAACTGGCGAAAGTATGAAGCACGAAAGTGCGGCGAAACAAGTTGCCGGTACTGCCGTATATGTTGACGATATGCCAGAACTGCCAAACACGCTGCACGTAGCGGTCGGTGGTAGCCAATACGCACACGCGTTTATCAAATCAATGGATTTAAGCGCTGTTGAAAAAGCACCCGGTGTTGTAAAAGTTATTACAGTGAAAGATGTTCCGGGTCATACAGACATTGGCCCAGTTTTCCCGGGCGATCCAGTATTAGTTGAAAGCGAGTGTGAATACATCGGCCAACCTATTTTTGCGATTGCGGCTGAAACACACGAACAAGCGAAAGCGGCTGTTGGTTTGGCTCAGATTCAATACAAAGAACTTGAGCCAACACTTACTGTTGATAAAGCAATGAAGGATCAGTTCTTCGTTCGCCCTACGCACTCACACCAACGTGGTGATGCAGACAAAGCACTTTCTGATTCAGAGCATGTTATTTCTGCCGACTTCTACGTAAAAGGCCAAGAGCACTTCTACTTAGAAGGTCAGATCTCAACAGTTGTACCGACAGAAGACGGCGGTATGGATGTCTTTACATCTAGCCAGCACCCGACTGAAGTACAAAAGCTCGTTGCAGAAGTGCTTGATATCAGCATCAACAAAGTAAACGTTGAAGTACGCCGCATGGGTGGTGGCTTCGGTGGTAAAGAAACCCAAGCAGCACCACTTGCATGTATCGCATCATTGCTAGCGCACCACACTAAGCGTCCGGTGAAATACCGTATGTCTCGTGGCGATGACATGATCATGACGGGTAAGCGTCACGCTTTCCAAAACGATTATAAAGTTGGTTTCAACGAACAAGGCCTTATTCAAGGTGCCGTTATTAATGTGGCAGGCCAATGTGGTAACTCGCCTGATTTGTCAGACGCGATCGTTGACCGAGCGATGTTCCACAGCGACAACGCCTACTACTTAAACAATGCAACCATTACTGGTTACCGTTGTAAAACACACACTGTATCTGCGACCGCTTACCGTGGTTTCGGTGGCCCACAGGGTGTGATCACGGCTGAGCTAATGATGGACGACATTGCGCGTCACCTTGGCGAAGACCCGCTTACCATTCGTAAGCGCAACCTTTACGGCGTGAAGCACGATTCAATGCGCTTGGAAGATGGCAGCATCGACCCACGTAACGAAACACACTACGGCCAAACGGTTGAGCAAGAAGTACTTCCAGAATTGATCTCTCAGCTTGAAGAAAGCTCTGAGTACTGGAAGCGCCGCGAAGAGATCAAGCAATTCAACGCAAACTCTGCGTTCTTGAAAAAAGGCTTGGCGCTGACTCCTGTTAAATTCGGTATTTCGTTTACTGTTCAGTTCCTTAACCAAGCCGGTGCATTGGTTCACGTCTACACAGACGGTTCGATCCAAGTAAACCACGGCGGGACGGAAATGGGCCAAGGCTTGTACGTGAAAGTTGCACAAGTTGTTGCCAACGAATTCCAAGTCGACCTAGACACTATTCAGGTCACAGCAACACGTACTGACAAAGTCTCTAACACGTCTCCAACGGCTGCATCTTCAGGTTCTGACTTGAACGGCATGGCAGCACGCGACGCTTGTTTGCGCATCAAAGCCGGCATGATCAAGTACGCAGCTGAACTTCACGGTACAAGCGAAGACAAGATTCGCTTTGAAAGCAACCACGTTGTTGCAGTAAAAGCAGACGGAGAAGAAGTGTGGACACCATTTGCGGAATTCACGCAAAACGCTTACATGGCGCGTGTACCACTGTTCTCAAGCGGTCACTACCAAACGCCTAAGATCCACTACGATCGCAACACAGGTAAAGGTCGTCCGTTCTACTACTTCGCAAACGGCGCATCTGTGTCAGAAGTGATTGTGGACACCCTAACCGGCGAATACAAAGTCACACGCGTAGATATCCTACAAGACGTTGGTGCGTCACTTAACCCTGCGATCGACATCGGTCAGATCGAAGGTGCTTACATTCAAGGCATGGGTTGGTTGACCACGGAAGATCTCGTATGGAGCGACAACGGCCGCCTACTTTCAAACGGCCCAGCGACCTACAAGATTCCAGCAGTTGGCGATACACCAATCGACTTCCGCGTGAAGCTTATGGAACAACTTCCAAACAAAGAAGAGACTATCTACCGCTCGAAAGCTGTGGGTGAGCCTCCGTTCATGTTGGGTATTTCAGCGTGGTCAGCACTACGCGATGCCGTTTCAAGCATGGCGGAATACAAGTTCAGCCCGCCAATGAACGCACCAGCAACGCCTGAGTGTGTATTGAATGCGGTGAACGAAACTCGCAAGCACATAGCGAACTCCTAATACGACATTAGGACAAAGGAACTTTAGGTAACTCATATGCGCTCACAAACATGGTTCGATGCAGCAAAGCGATGTCAGGATTCTGGCAGCGCTTATGCTTTGGTGACTATTCTTGGCTGCACGGGCTCTACGCCACGTGATAACAGCAGCAAGATGGTGATTACAGCTGACAGTACCTACGACACCATTGGTGGTGGCCACTTAGAATTTGTGGTGACCAACAAAGCGCGTGAACTGTTAACAGCCAATGAAGACAGTCAACAAATTCACCACTTTCCGCTTGGTGCTTCTTTAGGCCAGTGCTGCGGTGGTAGCGCAACAGTGCTCATTGAGACCTTTGGCGCATGCCGTTTTCATATTGGTTTATTTGGCGCAGGTCATGTCGCAAAAGAGTTGATTAAAATTCTTGGCGCCCTGCCTTGTCGTGTTTCTTGGATTGACCCTCGTCCAGAGCTATTTCCAGAAACCATGCCTGCCAATGTCACCAAAATTGTCAGCGAAGAACCTCAATATGAAATCGCGAGCTTGCCAGCAGGCTCCGACATTCTGATTTTGACGCATAACCACGCTTTAGATTTCGAACTAAGTATGGCAGCGCTTGATCACGGCCAATTGCGCCATATTGGTTTGATTGGTTCAGATACAAAAGCTGAGCGTTTTGTAAAACGCCTAGCGCATCGCGGTTATAGCGAAAAGCAAATCGCGACCATTAAATCCCCTGTTGGACTTGCAGAAGTACCGGGCAAGTTGCCAATGGAAGTCGCAGTTTCGATTGCGGGTGAGCTGATCGCCATCCAAAACAGCGACAAACAAACTGAAGTAAGACGCGGCCTCGCATGGAAAGACATCAAGCAAGAGCTTGGTGGTGAGGTAGATAACCAAGAACAAGGTTATCGCTTGAAGCTTGATTCTCTGCCTACTGAGAACAATGCGCCAAGTGCAGACGAATCAACTTCAACAAACATTGACTAGCACCTATTTATAGAGAGAAACAACGAACATGCTTCCACATACGCAAATGAACCGTTTCGAATTACGTTACACCGACCTTGCTTCGCGTCGTCTTGGCGGTCAAACGCTATCTTGCAGTAACGACTTTTTCGCAGAAATGGAAAACCTGCTTAAGCCAGGCCGTGGCGTATTTATCGACGACAAATTTACAGATCGTGGTAAGTGGATGGACGGCTGGGAATCTCGCCGTCGTCGTTTCCTTCCTGATGGATCATCAGACGATGGCTTGATGTACGACTGGTGTATCATCAAGCTAGGTGCACAAGGCGTGATCAAAGCGATCAACGCTGACACAAACCACTTTTTAGGTAACGCGCCACAACACGTTTCTCTTGAAGCTGCAATCATCGTTGGCGAGCCTACCGACAGCACTGAATGGGTTGAAATCATCCCAAAAACTGCGGTTGAGCCAGGTAGCGAAAACCTTATCGAAGTAGCTGACCAATCTTCAGAGCAAGTTTGGACACACGTTCGCTTCAACATGTATCCAGACGGTGGTGTTGCACGTTTGCGTGTATACGGTGACGTCGTTGTTGATCCTGCACACTTCCTACCAAACGAGCCAGTAGACCTTGCATACATCAAAAATGGCGCACGCCCTCTTGTATGTTCAGACATGTTCTTCAGCCACATGCAAAACCTTGTGATGCCAGAGCGTGGCGTAAACATGGGTGACGGTTGGGAAACTAAGCGTCGTCGTACTGTTGGCGATGAGACTGTTGATCGCAACAATGACTGGTTGGTTCTTCAGCTTGCGACAAAAGGCAGCATCAACAAGATCTTGGTAGACACTTGCCACTTTAAAGGCAACTACCCTAACGGTTTCTCACTAGAAGGCGCTGTACTGACTGCAGAACAATCTGCTGACGTTGACATGCTTGAGCAAGATGCACATCAAGACGCATTGACGGCTGGTCGTAAAGAAGCGAGCCAAATCGAGTGGACTGAAATCATGCCGCGCACAGTGCTTCACGCAGACCGTGAGCACACCTTCACTGCAGAAGTTCAAAACACTGAAACAAACTTCACGCACATTCGCATCAAAATGTACCCAGATGGTGGCATCAGTCGCTTACGTCTCTGGGGCTACCCAGAAGCGAAGTAAGGGACTGATACGAACATGGCAGATTTAACTTACACAATCGACGCACTAAACGCGTTGAACGCAGAAGACGCAACTTTCGCATTCACAAACTGCTGCACCAGCTCACGCTGGGTAGCAGGCATGGTTGAAGCACGTCCTTTCGCATCGATCGAAGCGTGTCATCAAGCGGCGAAAGACGTTTGGGCAAACATGGGCGAAGCAGACTTTTTGGAAGCCTTCGAAGGCCACCCAAAAATTGGTGACGTGACTAGTCTTCGTGAAAAGTACGCGCACACCAAGAAGCTTGCTTCAGGTGAACAGTCTTCAGTAAACGAAGCAGATGACGCGACGATTGAAGCGCTTGCGCAAGGTAACACCGACTACGAAGAAAAGTTTGGCTTTATCTTCATCGTCTGTGCAACCGGTAAAAGCGCCGCTGAAATGAACGAACTTCTTCAGCAACGTCTACCGAACGACCGTGAGACTGAGCTTCAGAATGCAGCGG
This sequence comes from Oleiphilus sp. HI0067, assembly GCF_001635735.1. Classification (NCBI taxonomy): domain Bacteria; kingdom Pseudomonadati; phylum Pseudomonadota; class Gammaproteobacteria; order Oceanospirillales; family Oleiphilaceae; genus Oleiphilus; species Oleiphilus sp. HI0067. Next base: position 13,307 of record NZ_LWFI01000003.1, on the reverse strand, counting down.
GTCAGCAAGCACTAATCACCGCAATTCGTATTGATAAGTTGCTTCCAAGCGCATAGTTCGAAAGTTAGACAGATATGTTCTCGCCTGCGCGGGAACGACGAAGGAATTAAGCACTGTCCTGAGATAGTTTCGGTGCTGCGATAGAAAGCATTAAACAAGTTGAAAGAAGCACTGTCACCCAAGGTTACGGTGCTGAAATAGGAGCGCCATAGGCAAGGCAAAACTGCGCGCAGAAAGGGAGCGTACACGCAAGTACGTGACAGAGCGAGTACAGTTTTAACAAAGCATATGGTGCCTTCTATAAAGCAAACGAGAATTTACGAAAGTAGGAAAACTTACCATGGCAAGTCCTATTACAACGCATGTACTAGATACTAACCTAGGCGGCCCAGCAGCAGACATCGCAGTTGAGCTTTTCAAGCAAGTAGACGGCGAGTGGACAAAGATCGCCTCTGGAGTGACTAACAGCGATGGCCGCATCACTGATTGGCTCGAAGGCCAAGACCGTGAAAAAGGCATCTACCGCATCGTTTTCGATACGGATAGCTACTTCGAGAAGCAAGGCAAAACCTGTTTCTACCCAAGCGTAAACTTTGACTTCCGTATCGAGAAGCCTGAAGAGCACTACCACGTGCCACTTCTAGTTTCTGCTTACGGCATCTCTACGTACCGAGGCAGCTAAGCGCATGGCGACTTACAAACTCACACCTAAGCCACTTACAGCTGAGGCATTTGCGCCTTTCGGTGAAGTGGTTCAGTGCGATGGCAACAAGCCAATCATGATCAATGATGGCAACACAGAGCGTTTTCATAACTTGGTTACGACTGAAGTTGAGAACCCTGCTGATGACAAAGTGATCATTAATATTTTCCGTGCACAACCACGTGCGCTGCCAATGCCAATCAAGATGATGGAGCGCCACCCATTTGGATCTCAATCATTTCAGCCACTTTCTGGCGAAGACTACTTGGTATTGGTAGGCGATCCGGTTGAAGACTTGAAGCCGGAAAATTTACACCTGTTCTTAGCAACCAAAGACCAAGGTGTGAACTACAGAAAGAACACTTGGCATCACCCTGTGCTTGGCCTATACAAAGTCTGTGATTTTCTTGTTGTAGACCGTTCTGGTGATGGCCACAACTGTGAAGAAATCTACCTTGACGACGACGTAAAAATCGAAATTTCACTATAGCTGTAAAGATTAAACTATGAGTATCAAACTTTATCGCGCATCTATTCTCCATTTCTTGTCAGACCCTGATGTCGACGGCGAGAAAGCTTATGAGTACTTTGAAGATGGCGCACTCGTAATTCAAGACGGTAAAGTGCTAGAAACTGGCGAAGCTTCAGCACTTACTGGCAAATACGACAATGCGGATGTCGTTGATTATTCTGGCAAACTTATCATTCCAGGTATGATCGACACACACATTCACTTCCCTCAGGTTGAAGTGATCGCATCGTATGGCGAACAGCTATTAGACTGGTTGAATAACTACACCTTCCCTGCTGAACGTCAATTTGAAGACAAAAAATATGCGTCTAAAATCGCTAACTTCTTCTTAGACGAGCTATTGAAGTGCGGTACTACAACAGCGCTTGTATTCGGTACGGTGCACAAGCAAAGTGTTGAAGCTTTCTTTGAAGCATCAGAGCAACGCAATACGCGTATGATCTGCGGTAAGGTAATGATGGATCGCAACGCGCCAGAGTTCCTCACCGACACACCAGAAAGCTCTTACCAAGACAGCAAAGAGTTGATCGAAGCATGGCACGAGAAAGGCCGTCAGCTTTACGCGATCACACCGCGTTTTGCGATCACCTCTACGCATGAGCAATTGGAAAAAGCTGGCCAGTTAATGGCAGAGCACCCAACCACGTTCATGCAAACACACATCAGTGAAAACAAAGACGAAGTCGCTTTCGTTCGTGAGCTTTTCCCTGAAACCAAAGACTATTTAGACGTTTACGACCAGTACGGTTTGCTAGGCCCTCGCTCAGTGTTTGCTCATGGTATTCACCTTGAGCCTCGCGAGCACGAACGTCTTCGCGAAACAGGCGCAAGCGTGAGCTTCTGCCCCACTTCTAACCTATTCCTAGGTAGTGGCTTGCTAGATGTAGAAAAGCTTGAAAAAGAGAAAGTGAGCTACTCCGTTGCAACAGATGTTGGTGGTGGCACAAGCTTCTCTATGCTTCAAACTTTGAACGAAGCTTACAAAATCTGTCAGCTACAAGGTCAAAAATTAAGCCCACTTAAGAGCTTGTACTTGGCGACCTTAGGCAACGCAAAATCACTTCAACTAGACGACAAGATTGGTTCATTCCAGGCAGATCGCGAAGCTGACTTTGCGGTACTTGATTACGATTCAACACCATTGATGAGTTTGAAGCAGTCGAAGTGTAAAACACTCTTCGAGAAGCTGTTCGCAATGATCATTTTGGGCGACGACCGCTCAGTTAAAGCAACTTATGTCGCGGGCGAACTTGCCCACGAGAAACAATAAGGGATATTTACAATGGAAGCTTATTTCCTAGAGTGGTTAAACCTATTCTTCCGATGGTTCCATGTCATCGCGGGTGTCGCGTGGATTGGCGCGTCGTTCTATTTCGTATGGCTTGATAACAGCCTTGAAAATCCGCCGCAGTGGAAAAAAGACAAAGGCATCGGTGGTGACCTTTGGGCAATCCACGGTGGTGGTTTCTATGAAGTTGCCAAGTACAAGCTTGGGCCAGAAGCGATGCCTAGGAACCTTCACTGGTTCAAGTGGGAAGCCTATACAACATGGTTAACCGGTATGGTGATGCTATGGATTGTATACTACGTTGGTGCAGAGAGCTTCTTAATCGACAACAGCAAGCTTGAACTTAGCCAGTGGGAAGCAATTGGCCTTGGTATGAGCTTCATCGCTATCGGTTTTGCAGTTTACGAGATTCTTGTTAAAACGCCTCTTCGTTATAAAGACGGTGCGTTTGGTCTTGTACTATTTGCCTTCCTAGCTTTCTCGGCTTGGGTTGCAGACCAACTATTCTCAGATCGTGGTGCATACATCCACGTAGGTGCGCTGATCGGTTCTATCATGGCGGGTAACGTATTCTTCGGCATCATGCCTTCACAGCGTGCGCTTGTTGAAGCGGTACAACGTGGTGAAGCGCCTGATCCTAAGTACGGTGCATTTGCGAAGTTGCGTTCCACGCACAACAACTACTTAACGCTACCGTTGATCTTCATCATGATCAGCAACCACTACCCAATGACTTACTCGCACGAGTACGGCTGGGCAGTATTGGCAGCAATAATCTTTATCACTGGTTTCGCACGTCACTTCTTTAACTTGCGTCACCGTGGCGAGTTCAAGCCTGTGATCCTAGTGATTGCAGCGGTCATGCTTGTAGCACTTGCTGGCGTTATGGCGCACACACAAAAAGTGGTTGCTCCATCAGAGAACGCAACTGTGATCAGCGACGAGCAAGCAATGAATATCATGGCGGCACGTTGTGCAACCTGCCACGCAGCGCAACCAACACAACCAGGTTTTGAAGCAGCGGGCGCACCAGCAGGCGTTGAGCTAGAAAGCATCGACACGGTTGTTGCAATGAAACAGAAACTTATTGAAGTTACCCAAACGGGTTACATGCCCCTTGGCAACATGACTCAGATGACTGACGAAGAACGTCAGCAAATCATCGATTGGATGGCTTCTAAATAGCATTTGCTATTAACGACTCCTTATTAAGCACAACTCCTGAGCTTGATAATTTTTAGGGGCCTTTGGCCCCTTTTTTTGTTTTTGTGGCTTTGCCACAGGATGCGATTTCAGGTTTCGACCTAAAGGTCGAGTTAAGGGCTATGCGTTGGCTCGCGGCATGACAGATTTATTTCCATTTATCCTGCCGGCGGCGGCCGACCGCGCCCAAAGACCTTTGCATCGCCAAAGGTCTTTGGAATCTAAAGGCGACCCAAACTCTCAGGGTCTTCGGCTACGCTTAAACTCTTGTTCAAATCGGCGCTGCGGAACTCGCTACGCTCAAATAGTCCTCGCTTAATCCGATTTGAACTAGCGAGTTTTCGCCCTTCGAGATGGGGAAAGAGGCTACTCCGATAAAGCTAGGAGTATTCGTAAAGCTTAATCGAAGCCTACACTACCCTTTCTGACTAGGTGAGTCGCGAAAGGAAATTGGTGTAATCACCAACTTTATCGAAGCAAAATTGCCTTCTCGAAGGATGAGTAACTGCAAGTTAAAAATGGATACAGCGAAGACTGTCCGAAATCCGCGAAGCGGATAAGTTCCGCAGCGCCATTTTTAACCAAGTTACGAATGAACCCGAAGGGCCGAAGAGCAGGTACGCACTTCTTTGGTTCTTTCTTGTGCGAGCAAGAAAGAACATAAAAACAAGATAAGTAGTACTAAATTAAACCAGCCTGTAAGGCTGAAAGATACCGGATCACGTCCGGCATGACACCAACAGAAAACGGGTATCGAATGCAAATTGAAACTTGGCTCCTCTACTTCACCGCGATCATCATCGTCATCGCGATACCGGGCCCTTTATCGTTATTAATGGTAAACAGCACGCTTAAACAAGGCATTCGTGCTTCTACACCAGTGCTCTTCGGTGGCAGCTTGGCCTCAAGCGTATTGCTAATTATTTCAGCATCAGGCCTAGGTGCGATCGTTGTCAGCTCAGAGTTATTGTTCAATATCATCCGTTACGCCGGTGCAGCCTATTTGCTGTACTTAGGAATTCAACTGATTCAACCTTCCAGCGAAATAAGCGAGCCAACAACAGAAACAAATCAAGCATCCCATCAAACTTCTCATCAAATAAGTCATCCGGATAAAAAAATGCCACTGTTTCATCAAGCATTTTTAATGGGGATTAGTAATCCGAAAGACATCTTGTTTTTTATCGCCCTACTGCCTCAGTTTGTTGATCCTCAAAAAAGCTTGCTCGTTCAACTTACCGTGATCGTCGGATCGTGGTTTATAGCTGATTGCTTATGCAAATTAAGCTATGGCCTAGCGGCGAAATCTGTATCGGGGTTATTCACGAATCCTAAAAACCAGCGCCGATTAGATTTCGTCTCTGCGACCCTATTTATTGGGGTAGCGATTGGTGCAATGCTTTAATCAGAACAAAAACCAATAAGCTCCCTATATACCCCAAGAACCCCTGTTCGAAGCCGAATGCTGTTACATCACAAAATTATCAAATAATCCTGAAGACCCAGTTGTGTCTATTACTCAGGCTCGCGTTTAGGCAGGCGTTGCTACCACATGGCATCGTTTGAAAGATACAACTGAGCGCTATGTAATTGTTTCAGGAACTGGTTTGGTCGAGATTGGTGACAACCGACCAAGAGAAGTCAGCCAAGGTCATACTGCCAGCATCCCCCCTATGGATCGACAACGCATCACAAACATTGGCGAAGAAGACTTAATCTTTATGGCAATCTGCACACCTCGCTTTATTACTGAAAACTATGAATCCGCTTAATATTAGGAAGCCCCGATAGATTGCGCTATTCTCCCAACCCTATCGCCCAATCGAAGATTTAAGTAATCATGTCACTGCTGCCCTGTCCTAGTTGCAACTCTGAATATGTCTATCAAGACCGAGACCTACTCATTTGCCCAGAGTGTGGATACGAGTGGAACCCTGCCGAGCAAGCCGAAGAAGACATGCTAAAAGTGAAAGACGCTAATGGAACGCTATTAGCCGAAGGCGACAAAGTGACTTTGGTTAAAGATCTAAAAGTGAAAGGCAGCTCTCAAATATTAAAAGTAGGAACCAAGGCCCTCATTTGGCGTATCAAAGATGGAAAAGACCATCAGTTAGACTGCCGTGTAGATGGCGCCGGTGAAATGATGGTGACCGCACAATATGTAAAAAAAGCCTAACGAGCTCAGGCGCTTATAACGCATCTGATCAAAAAATAAGCTTTTTCTATTATTTACCAATGCGGGCTTTAATTTCGCTCAAGCAAGACTATTATTTTCGCGTTTAAAAGACCTCGAAAGAAGGACGATTATGTTTGCTAGCCCTACCGTTACGTGGCCCTCAAAACTCACGTTCATTTTTGCAGCAACAGGTTTTGCCGTCGGTTTAGGTAATATTTAGAAATTCCCTTACATGACTGGGGAATACGGCGGTGGCGCGTTCGTACTGATCTATCTCGCGTTTATTTTATTGTTGGGTCTGCCGATCATGATGGCAGAGATCGCTATAGGCCGAAGTGCTAAAGCAAACCCGATTGATGCAGTCGAGCATCATGCAGCACATAATGGTTTATCGAAAAACTGGTTCTTACTACCGGCAATGGGCTTATGCGCAGGCATTATGATCTTGATGTTCTACAGCGTGGTCGCTGGTTGGCCCTTAGATTACATCATTGCTTCGCTGAGCCGCAGCTACATGAATGCACCTGCAGAGGCTATCAGCGGTCACTTTGGCGAACTCACCTCTAACTTTGGCTTACAGCTTATATACCTCACTATCTTTATTGTTTTAACAGGTTTGTTGGTTGTCGGTGGCGCAAAGTCAATTGGTAAAGCGGTTGAAGTGATGATGCCTGCCCTGTTTATTATCCTTCTAATCTTGCTTGGTTACGCCTTATTCGCCGGTGATGTCGCGCGTGGTATGAAGTTCATGTGGAAGGTAGATTTTTCTAAAATCACCATGGACGTTGTACTAGCCGCGATGGGTCAAGCTTTCTTCACGCTATCTCTCGGTATGGGTAGCATCATGGCGTATGGAGCGTACATGGGCACAGACGTCAACATCGGCAAGACCGCATTAACAATCGGTTTAGTCGACACACTAGTGGCGCTTATTGCTGGCATGATGATTTTCCCACTTGTGTTCGCGCATGGTCTAGAGCCAAGCGCAGGTCCAGGCCTTGTATTCGTGACACTACCCAATGCATTTAGCCAAATGTTTGGTGGTCAGTTCATCGGGCTTATGTTCTTCGTATTGCTAACTCTCGCAGCACTAAGTTCTTCAATTTCATTGATCGAACCTTCTGCAGCATGGTTTGAGCGCAAAGGCGTGAAGCGTGTTGTTTCTGTGACAGGTCTATGTGCGATTGCGTGGATTGGTGCGGCCGCTTCTGCAGCTTCTGCAGCTTCTGGCGACGTATTCAACTTCTTAGATGTCGCAACAGCAAACTATATGCTGCCTCTTGGTGGACTACTTGTCGCAGTATTGATCGGTTGGAGAATGCATAGAAACGAAATCGAAGAAGTACTCGCATTGAAATTAACATTTTGGTTCAAATCATGGTTCCTAGCAATTCGCTTCATAGCGCCAGTTTGCATTGCCCTTGTTATGCTAAATGGTTTGGGGCTGCTGTAAGTTGGTCATTTTTTAGTTTTGAGAAATTGAAGGCGCATATTCAAAATCATACAATCACACGCATTCGCACGCGACGATATCGCATCGTAAATACTTCTCATTTGCTAGTTTATCGAACTAAAAAGAAACTATGGAATTATTGACGATTCAAAATACTAACTCGATTGATAGGCTAAGTATCCTGACTACACCAAAAATTAATGGTTCACGTTTACTTTGTTTAATAAGCTAAAAGCAGATCACGTTTACTAGAGAGGCCTGCATGTCAGCTAACAAACATTTACATTATTAATAGGGTCCCCGAGAACCTCAGACATTTTTATTAAAGTTTTTACGTTTTGTTTCTGTAGACACTGCATTCAAATAAGTCTTCACTAGTTCCAAACGCTTTGGCCCTAGGCCTTTTATATTTTTCAGCTCATCCTCACTTAGTTGGCGCAAGTCATTCAAAGTTTCAATACCGTGTTTAAGCAAGCAGAGTTTAATGCGCTTATCTAAAAGCGTATCTTGAATTAAATCCCCCAAATCATCGGAGGAACTATCACCTTTTGAGGTTTCCTGTTTTGTCGACGTTCTTACATTGGATCCAACAGCACTCGTATTTGCTATTAACTCTCCCGAGCCTGCACCACACGCGATAATAGTCCTCATTGCATCACTCACGGAAATCTCAGGATAAAGCGTTACCTGTTCCTGCTTAACATGATAAATATTTCCCGAAGTAGGGTTCGGACCGGTCGGCATAAAGATAGTATATCGTCCATCATCATGCTTACTTGTGACAAGTGCCGTCACTTCGGTAGTGCAGTCTCCAAAAAGCTTGACCAATGCAACCTCTCCTTTAGCAAATGGGGATTTACTGACATCACCAAAAAACTGGCCTACGATATCTTTCATGATACGATAACCTGGAGCGTAGCGAGCTAAATGGGTATCAAATTTCGTATGGAACCATGAACCGCCAGCTGTTGTCACCAGCCACCCAGTTACAAAGCACAAACCAGCCATGCCTGTTAAGACTAGAATATCTGCAAAAATTTCTGGCATACCTACTACATTGATGATTAGATTCGCGAGCGGCTTAATAAGATCCGTTACTAATTGGAACAACCATCTAAAGCCCATCACCAAAAGAGCAACTGGTAATAGAATAACCACCCCACCAAGAAGTGTTTTCTTCGCGAAATCTTTTCTATCTATTTGAGTCATTGATTGATATCTCTAAACAAAGTCCGTCAATTAAAAGTCTGATAAGTATTAGTCACTTCGAAATCCTTAGGGACATCCGTACAATACTGATGATTTACGACAAAAATATGGTCTCTTTCTAATATCCATAACACATAGTCAAATTACACGTGAAGTATAATCACCCCGCTTTCCTAGGACCTTTCCAAAAATAACGGAGATAATCACGCATCATAACTTTTCCTACACATGGGAGATCATTCTTACTCTCAAATCAGCTTAACTAATTAGCTAGTCTACTACAGATATCGGTTGTTTCTTTCCTATCGCCACGAGGATCACTATTAACAATGCAAATATTACAGTTTCAAGCTTAAGAATTTCATCAAGAAGTAAAGCAGATGCAATAATGGTGACAAAGGGCTGTAATAATTGTGTTTGACTAACTCTCACAACTCCTCCAATGGCTAATCCTCTGTTCCAAAAGAAAAAACCAATTAACTGGCTAACTAGTGCAAGATAAAGAAAGCCCAGCCAAATATTTATTGGTACCGAGCTCCATTCTGGCGGGAAATGATAAAGTGCAAATATAGAAATGAACGGTGTAGATATGACAAGTGCCCAGCATATAACTCTCCAGCCACCGATTTCTTTCGACAATAACCCTCCGACAGAATAGCCAATAGCTGCACTCAATACGGCGAAAAATAGCGCAATATCACCCCAATGAAGAGCATTAGCGCCATTAAGTACTGAATAAATAACGACTAGCATGCTTCCTAAAACACTTGTAACCCAAAATCCAAATGATGGTTTTTCATTGGATATCACGACTCCAACAATAGCAGTTGCTAAAGGTAGTATTGCTAGTACAACCCCTCCATGTGACGCAGGAACAGTTTGCATTGCAACGGATGAAAGAACAGGAAAACCGACGACTACGCCCAGTGCAACAATAATTAATTTGTATAGCTGTTCTTTTGAAGGGACAGATTGCCTCGTTATGATGAGTAATAATGCCGCAAAAATACCAGCCACGGTAGCTCTACCGAGGCCTATGAACATCGGAGAAAAATACTCTATTACGTAGCGCGTGACAGGCAATGTCAAACCAAATGAGAGAATACCAATCAGACCGTATAACATCCCTTTTGAATCATTATTCATATTTCTCGCTTAGATTTGGTGATAACGGCAGAAGTGAAATAAAATGCACGACAGGGCATGAGAAACCGAATGCAGTACCCATTGAAAATCTCTATTTTCCTATTTGCTGTCGCAATGCAATGGATTGCAATTAAAATAATCTCCGAATATAACAGTCAGCAAATATATTGAATAAATTACGATTTTTTCGACATTCAGTTAGTGTGGATAAATCAGATGCCACAGAGAATTAAATCGTTGGATTGGAGACTAATTGAATAACCAATAGCGTACTGGATTTGCCGGACATTCAAATGGACCACACTCTACAAAAGTTGATAGGAGATTCACGCCCACAGTTGCAATAGTGAGCAAACATACCCAACGACCACAGATCGTAATTTCATATGTTTTTGACTGCCATTCCTCTTTCCATAAAATTAGCAATATAGCGACTCCGAGTACGGTCGCGCTAAACAAAACAAAAGCCCAAGTATAATAATGCATGCCAAAGATAGGACTGCCATAAGCGGGAGTGTCAGGAATAACATGTAAGGCCATCTGTCGAAGTGCCGCCGCCGCACCAAATATAGCTCCCAAAAGAATGACACCGTAATGACGTTGCTCAATCCCGTGCCTTACATTTAGCATAAATCCAAACATAACCATTACAAAGCCAATACGTTGAAGTAAGCATAAAGGGCAAGGCAACTCATTAAGCAATATCTGAAGCGCCAATCCCACTATTAAGACAATATTCAGGCCCAATAAAGCAAATATATTTAAAACAATAATGTGATTACGGTTCATTGTAATTGATTCCTCACAACAGAATCGAAAGCGGGTCTGTAGCGTGGTAATTTAACCAATATAAACTGATTATTAAGGCAACTCCAAAAAGCCCATTTCCCAGTGCTTTCTTATCGAAGAATATAGCTAATATTGCAGCAAACAAAATAAAAAAAATTAGTGTCATCATGGTTTATATAACCCGAATTACAGAGTTCAAGGGTTTTAACTCTACAAGAATATAGTCATTGCCTAGTACAAACGTCCAGTGCGAAATAAAGCGATCAAAATTATAGACGCTTATCCATTCAAAGAATGAGTTTATGTTACTTCTAGTTTTTCGATAATTGATTTGTTTGGATTAAGTTAGCATCAAAAAACTTACCAACAAGTTGCAAGAATACATCCTTAACACCTAGCGTAGGATCATATGTAAGATCAAATAACTACAATGACCTATCAATATAAATACCAAGAAAACGGAAAGATGGCATGCTAGCTGACCTTGTTAGGCCAATTCATAACACCATCGCAATGCATCTTTTACACTACCAAATCTTTTTATATCCCACTTTACATCAAACGACTCTGCGGTTAACTGATAGTAGAAGATCAGGGCATCTGTAATTGGATGATTGGAGGTAATAACAAGTATTGGATCAGGGAACTCTAAAGAGATATTTCTATCACTTTCGACCGTAATCCTTACTTGTTCTAATGTGACTTTTGAGAGGTCTGCTGAATCAAAGTTAAAAACAACAAACAAACAAGAATACAAGCGCTCGTCTTCGTAAAGCTTTTGATTCGCCTCATCTATATCTTCTATCGAAGTCTCACCTACAAACTCGACTAAAACTCCGTTTTTAATCCAACCTATCTTATATGACACGTAATAGTTGTCCTGAGTTTGACTAACGCCCACATTAATGACATTGCTTTAACTTTGTCCAACAATCGGATGTAGCTTGCTACTTGCGCAGCTTATGCGTGCTAGGATTTTTCAAAAATTGAATTTAATTCTGGTAAGCGCTCTCTTTTACACTCTTTGTTCCAATACTGTTTAACTTTATTAAAAGTACCTTAATCAGATCAATAAACACTTTAACGTTATCGGTAAAGCTTAGAAATTGGTTTCAATCAGGGATTTAAAGTGTTCAACGATATCTGTGGATCCTCCCTCTTCTACCTTTTGCATAAATAAGATTTACATTTGTTTCAGCTAGATAGCGTAATTCAAACTTCTCTAACATTGATGACACATCATTTGTATGGAGAAAGTTGTATATAACTATCCTTGGGAATACTCTTAGACATGGCCCTGAAAATATGAATATGGCTTTCTCTTCCATATTCTTATGCATAACAAAAAATCTTACATAATTCCGTATAAACTGCAGACAATATTGCATCGCTACGAATTATAAAAAATAATTTTTATTTTAATAAATCAGACACTAAAACATTATCCCCTCTCCAATAATCAAGATATTCTTTGCGAGAAAGAGTGATTAGGATTGACAAGGGGCCGTTTAAACTCAATACCAAACTTTTAAGCAATTTTTTAAACAATATAAGAAGGAGGTCTGGGAAAAACGCATCTTATCTCACAGGTTTCGTGAGGAGTTGTAAATCCGATTCTTTGTAATTTCATTACAAATGTTAATTAATACACGTTTTTGAGCGCATAATTCGGATGTTTTATTGTTGGCCAAGTCGATTGTTTTGAGGCTTCAACAGAGCAACATAACCTCAACTCTCTCAGAGCCGGTGATTAATCAAAAAGCTTATTCAAAATCAGCTTCACGTCCTGAATCATTTGCTAACCATTTTTAAGCAAGTAATGGTAAGTTTTTCGCTTGCAAGAACTTCCGTTATTTTGACTCGTTTTATGGGGTTCTCGTTTTCCAATAACGATAAATAATCCATATCCAATTGAACGCCTAAGCTCGCACTGCTGCGTTTTGTAATAAACCTTTGGTCCGCTGTTGATTTAGTGTGAACCTATCCAGTCAGATGCATGCACTGACTTTTCTACCCTCTCCACCAATGTTTGCCGTATAAACTTGGCGCATTTCCAGCACTAATGAATCCAGATTGTCTTCCCGCTGTTATCTACACCCAGCGCAACGCCAGCGTACTTTTGCATTTCTGCGGTACTATTTAAGCAACCGCGATTTCACGTAAGTTGTGCCTACCTCACAGGATTAGGCTTTCTACTAAGAGGCATTCTCTCATCAAAGCAAAGAGCACTGCTCGAGCATAAGCTCACCCGAATACTCCCTCACCTCATCGACACATTTATACTACTGTCAGGTTTAATCATGATGGTAACGTGGGCATTGTGGCCGAGCGAACAGCCTTGGCTAGTCGCGAAGATCATTGCGTTATTGTTGTATATCGGATTTGGCTTGATGATACTGCATTGGGGTAACACAACCCGCAACCGCCTTGTCGGCCTGCTCGCAGGGCTAAGCTGTTATGTATTTATTATTGGAGCAGCGCATAGCAAATCTGCTTGGTCGGTTTTTAGTTTCATATAGAGGAAGAACTAAACGCAGCGAGCTTTATATAAAGGCGACTCGGATCGCTTGCGTGCTCGACGGGATTTAAGCTACGTTCGGATCCGTCATTCGCGCCCCCATTCCTTTCCACCCATTTCTACTAATCGAGACGCGGCTCGTCGAAAAGAAAAGGCGAGATCATTGGCGGACGAAAATTGTGCCAGTGACACTCCAATTAGACCCGTCGCCGACCACTCCATATGTTCCCCATCTTTGGTGCGAATCATGGTCGTCGCAAAGGAACTCGAGTTTCCCCCCTTCTCACTGA
>NZ_LWFI01000002.1:0-33357 GCF_001635735.1 Oleiphilus sp. HI0067 | reverse complement strand
AGCAGAAAGAGATACTTTATTTGAAGCAGAGCAGTTCGGTTTTGGTTCAGACAATGGAAATTCACAGCATGAGGAAGATATTGCATCGGTAGTTACATCTATCGATAGCCGTCGTACAGGAACTCGCGGAGATGCAGCCGCAAGTCGTCAACTTGATGCGACTCAAATGTATTTAAATGAGATCGGTTTTTCTCCTCTTCTATCAGCTGAGGAAGAGGTGCATTTTGCGCGCCTTGCTCAGAAAGGAGATGAAGCTGGTCGTAAGCGCATGATTGAAAGTAACTTGCGCTTAGTTGTAAAAATTGCGCGTCGATACGTTAATCGCGGTTTGACTCTTCTAGATCTCATTGAAGAAGGTAACCTAGGTTTGATTCGCGCGGTTGAGAAATTCGATCCTGAGCGCGGTTTCAGATTCTCAACATATGCTACTTGGTGGATTCGTCAAACCATCGAGCGCGCAATCATGAACCAAACACGCACCATCCGTTTGCCGATTCATGTTGTGAAAGAATTGAATTTATATTTGCGCGCAGCACGTGAATTGACACAAAAGCTTGATCACGAGCCATCAGCAGAAGAAATTGCGGATCTTCTCGACAAACCAGTTGCTGATGTGAAGAAGATGCTTGGTCTTAATGAGCGTGTAGCTTCTGTTGATACACCGATTGGTGTGAATGGCGATAAATCGTTACTAGACACCGTTGCAGATGAAAATGCTTCGGATCCTGCCGAAATCTTGCAAGATAACGATTTGCAAGGTTCGATTGATGGTTGGTTGGATCAGCTTTCTGGCAAGCAGCAAGAGGTGTTGTCACGCCGTTTTGGTTTGCGCGGTTATAAGATGAGTACTTTGGAAGAGGTTGGTAGCGAAATCGGCTTGACCCGTGAACGTGTTCGCCAAATTCAAGTAGAGGCACTTAAGCGCTTACGAGACATTCTTGAAAAGCAAGGTTTGAGTGGCGATATGTTATTTAAATAGCCACTACTTGTTCTAGGTCCTAATATTATTTGCCGCCATCTGAATAAGATGGCGGTTTTTTTGTTTCTAATCGCAGCGTTATTCGCCGGTCTTGTCTTTAAATTCGCATAAATCTTCGATCATGCAGCTCTGACATCTAGGCTTTCGTGCCATACATGTGTAGCGTCCATGAAGTATCAGCCAGTGGTGAGCATCCACAAGAAATTCTTTTGGAATAACGCGTAATAAGCGCTTTTCGACTTCCAGTACATTCTTGCCCGGAGCGATCTTCGTTCTGTTTGCTACTCGGAAAATATGTGTGTCGACCGCCATTGTAGGATGGCCAAAGGCTGTATTAAGTACAACGTTAGCGGTTTTTCTTCCAACGCCAGGGAGTGCCTCTAGGGCTTCGCGATCTTCAGGTACTTCTGAGTTGTGTTGAGAAATGAGCATCTCACATGTCTTGATGACATTTTCTGCTTTAGCATTAAATAGGCCGATGGTTTTTATATAGTCCTTTAAGCCATCTACTCCCAGCGCGTATATTTTTTCGGGAGAGTTTGCGACAGGAAAGAGTTTGTCAGTTGCTTTGTTAACGCCTTTATCGGTCGCTTGGGCAGATAAAATGACAGCAATAAGTAACTCGAAAGGAGAGCTGTAATTCAGTTCTGTTTCAGGTTTTGGATTGTCGTTTCGAAAGCGTGTGAAGATCTCTGTGCGAATGCTTTTGTTCATTGTTAAAACAATTCTTGGTGTTTGTAATTAAAGTCAGCTAGTATAACTAAGGAAGCCTTAAAAACACGGCTATTTTTATGACATTGGGCATCTAGAATGCTTGTTTGTACATACCTATATCCACGTTTTGAGCGTTTCAATTACGTTATATATTCAGGAATAGGTTATGTCAGAAAGAGTTACAGGTAAGGTTAAGTTTTTTAACGAGTCAAAAGGCTTCGGTTTCATCGAGCAAAACGGCGGTCCAGACGTTTTTGTTCACTTTAGTGCAATCCAGTCTGAAGGCTTTAAAACCTTAGCTGAAGGCCAAGAAGTTGAGTTCACTGTAGGCCAAGGTCAAAAAGGCCCACAAGCTGAGCAGGTTGTTCCTAAGTAGGACATAACCCGATCGAAATTCTACGAACCCGCTATCGCTTGCGACAGCGGGTTTGTTTTTATCTGATAGACCAAAAATAGTATGGCACTTCAAGACTGTAATATTGTGCTCGGCGTGAGTGGTGGTATTGCTGCTTATAAATCTGCCGACCTTTGTCGCCAACTCAAGAAAAACGGTGCGAACGTACGCGTTGTGATGACGCAGGGTGCGTGTGCATTCGTCCAACCATTGACCTTCCAAGCTTTAAGTGGCGAACCTGTTTCTACAGCACTTCTTGATGAAGATGCTGAAGCAGGAATGGGGCATATCGAACTCGCAAAATGGGCAGATCTCATATTGATCGCACCTGCTAGTGCAAATTGCATCGCAAGAATAGCTAATGGCTTTGCGGATGATCTTCTCACAACGCTTGTGCTAGCGACCGAGGCGCAGATAGCGATCGCGCCGGCAATGAATCAAGTAATGTGGGCAAATCCTATTACGCAAAAGAATCTCCAGAATCTCATCGAAAGTTATGAGCAGCGACTCCAAATAGTAGGGCCAGCATCAGGCGAACAAGCATGTGGTGATGTTGGTTTTGGTCGAATGATGGAACCAAGCGATATTGTTGCGGCAATTTCTCAGGAATCAACACCGCGAGAATGTAAGTACAGAGTCGTTATTACGGCAGGGCCAACGCGAGAAGCGATTGATCCTGTTCGATATATTTCAAACCATAGCTCAGGCAAGATGGGCTATGCCTTGGCAGAAGCCTTCCATGCAGTGGGTGCAGATGTTTGCTTAATTTCCGGTCCTGTTAACTTATCATGTAGCAGTGGTATTGAACGTATTGATGTGACGTCTGCGGAACAGATGTATGAGCAAGCAATGCGACAAGCACGAACTGGATTAGATGTATTTATTGGTTCTGCTGCGGTTGCCGATTACAGGCCAATTGATGTTTCTGAACAGAAGATGAAGAAGACTGGTTTCGGCGATAATATTCAAATAGAGCTTACTCAGAATCCTGACATAATTGCTAACGTCTCTGCTATGCGAGAAAGTAGTCAGTCTCTAATTGTTGGTTTTGCTGCTGAAACAAACGATGTTATTCAGTACGCTAAATCTAAGCTTAAGCGGAAGAGCTTAGATGTCGTTATTGCGAATGATGTTTCGAATCAAGAAATTGGATTTAATAGTGACAACAATGAGGTAACTTTGGTTACTGTAGATGGTGAAGAATTATTGCCTTTGACATCTAAAGCTTCCTTGGCTCAAGAATTAGTGACTCGACTATCTGAAAAATTAAATCAAAAAAGAAAAAGTAAATGAAAACGCCATTACAAATAAAAATCTTGGATGACAAAATTGGGAATACTATTCCCTTACCTAGTTACGCAACTCAGGGTTCTGCGGGTGTTGATTTGAGAGCTTGCCTAGACGAATCGATTAACTTAGAACCTGGCCAAACTACCCTGATACCTACTGGATTGGCGATTTATATCGAAGACCCTCAGCTGGCGGCAACGATATTACCTAGATCTGGCCTTGGTCATAAGCATGGGATTGTTTTGGGGAATCTCGTTGGTTTGATAGATTCTGACTATCAAGGCGAGTTGATGGTTTCGTGTTGGAATAGAGGAAATACAACATTTTGTATAGAGCCGGGTGAACGTATCGCTCAGTTAGTTGTTTTGCCTGTCGTGCAAGTCGAGTTTAATCTCGTCGACGAGTTTAAAGAATCAGATAGAGGAACCGGTGGATTTGGTTCAACGGGTACAAAATAAGAGACACATTAAGTCGGGATGGATTCATGTTGAGGCTCAAGAAAAAGCACGCGCTGGTGAAAACTGAGAAGCGAGAAAAAGGTAAGGCAACAAGCAAAGGGAAGAGCAAGGTTGCAGATGATAATCAAGGCAAGTCCATCGCGGCCTGGAGCTTTCAGCCCGCAGCGATAGCTTTCATAAGTGTTATCGCGTTGGCTCTACTTATCGAACTTTACTTTGTGCAAAGTGTTGAGAAAGATCAGCAAAACGATATCAATCAAAATTACGCAAGTCTTGTTCAGAGCGACTTGAATTTTATGATTCAAGAACGTTTATATGCCTTAAAATCTGTCGCGACCAATAATGTATTGATGAATGGTTTCTCTAGCGACAAAACAAGTCATCAATTAATGAAGGCAAGTTTTAGTGACTTAGTAGGTCTTTATGTCATTCCAGAATCACAGCTTGGGCAAGCGCGTACTATTTACCCTGATTTAGGATATGCGAGTGTCGACGCCGTTAGAAAAGCGCAAGATATTGATAAACTAAGATTTGATGCGTTTTTTGACGGAAAGAGTTGGTTCTATCAAGCAGCGGTGCGTGTTGAGAACAATGATCCTGCTGTTGTTTTATTTGTCTTTGATTTGAGCGAGATATCGAAGGAAGTACAGATTAAAGCTCAAGCCTTGCAAGGTAGTCTCACCATCTATGGTGGAGTTGATCAATCTGCATCTAAAGTATTTTCTGCTGGTATTAGTGTTGGTGGAGAAGAGATCAGTAAATCTCTGAATATAGGTAATTGGCAGCTTAGATATCTGTCTAATTCGTCAGCTATTGTTGCCATAGATAGAACGCTGCTTTGGATTATGCTCAGCAGCGCTGCCTTATCTACGCTCGTGCTTGTTTATCTGGTATGCAGGTTTCGATTGCAAAAAGTTCATAGCGACGTGGTATTAGCGGATTCACTTGTGCAGTCAGCCATTTCTGGTGAACGAAAATCAACGCAGCGTTTGCATTTTTCCGAGACCATTTCACTTGTCACAAATGCTAATCAAGCGCTGTCGACGCAAGAGCAAAAGGTATCAAAGAAACCTAAAACATCAGCACCTGCGGCGGAAGAAGAGCTACCTGTAAATGAGCCTCTCGCCGAACTTGTTGTTGATGAAGAATTAGAGCCTGAGCACGACCTAAGTGACGAGCTAAATTTTGATGATTTGGACCTAGATGAGGAGTTGGGTTTGAACGAAACTACAGAAACTGTTGTTGAAGAAAAGACAACTTATTCAATCGAGTCTTCAATTTTCCGAGCTTATGATATTCGTGGAATCGTCGATGAAACTTTAACTGACGAAGGCGTCGAGTTAATCGGTCGAGCGCTTGCATCTGAAGCCTTGGCGCAAGGACAAAGTACTCTGTGTGTCGGTTATGACGGGCGCTTATCTAGCCGACCATACTGTGAGGCAATCTGCAGAGGTATTACTTCCGCAGGGGCTGACGCAATCGTTATTGGCCAAGTTCCTACTCCTGTTTTGTATTTTGCGACACATCATTTAAATACTGGAACTGGCGTTATGATTACCGGTAGTCATAATCCAAGTAACTACAACGGTTTCAAAATGATGGTAGCTGGCAACACGCTTTCCGGTCCAGACATTCAAGCCTTGTACAATCGTATCGTAAATGGTGACCTAGCTAGTGGCAGTGGCACGGTCAGTGAGCAAAATGTTGATGATGCCTACCAAGACACAATCGTTAATGATGTGGCTGTTGCTGCGCCACTTAAGGTCGTTGTTGATGCTGGTAATGGTGTTGCGGGCGAGCTTGCGCCTAAGTTGATTGAAGAGCTTGGTTGTGACGTGGTGCCATTGTTTTGCGAAATTGATGGAACGTTTCCAAATCACCACCCTGATCCAGGCAAACCGGAAAACTTACAAGATTTGATCGCGGCAGTTCAGCGAGAGAATGCCGATTTAGGCTTAGCGTTCGACGGGGATGGTGATCGGGTAGGTGTTGTGACAAACAGTGGCAAGATTATTTGGCCAGATCGTTTGTTGATGCTTTTCGCAAAGGATGTTGTCTCGCGTAATCCTGGCGCTGATATCATTTATGACGTGAAGTGTTCGCGTCGTTTGAATGGTTTGGTCGCAAGCTTTGGTGGTCGTCCTATTATGTGGAAAACTGGACACTCATTGATCAAAGCTAAAATGAAAGAAACAGGCGCCTTACTCGCTGGTGAAATGAGTGGTCATATATTCTTCAAAGAGCGTTGGTTCGGTTTTGATGATGGTTTATACAGCGCCGTTCGTTTACTTGAAATTCTTGGTATTGAAGACCGTTCGGCGGATGAAGTGTTTGCGGAATTCCCAGAAGATACCAGTACACCAGAAATTAATATCACCGTGACGGACGAAACAAAGTTTGAATTGATAGAAAAGCTTTGTGGGCGTGCTGCAGCATTTGAAGATGGGAGTGTCTCTACCATCGACGGATTACGTGTTGATTTTGCAGATGGGTGGGGGCTATGTCGCGCATCGAATACAACGCCGGTTTTGGTTCTCCGTTTTGAGGCAGACAACGAGTCGGCAATCGCACGCATTCAGGCGCGCTTTAAAGAGCAATTATTAGCTGTTGATAGCAGTTTAAATATCCCGTTTTAGTTAAGAGTTCGAATAAATGAGTTTAGATAAAGACAGTGCGATTCAAGTCGCTTCTGTATTGAATAAGGCTCTGCCTTATATCCAACGTTTCGCGGGTAAAACTATCGTTATTAAATACGGTGGTAACGCAATGGAAAACGAAGAGCTAAAAAACAGCTTTGCTCGTGATGTTGTGTTGATGAAATTGGTTGGTATTAATCCGATTGTTGTTCACGGCGGTGGTCCACAAATAGGTGATTTGTTAAGTCGTTTGAATATAGAAAGTCGCTTCGTTGATGGTATGCGTGTGACAGATGCTCAAACCATGGACGTCGTGGAAATGGTATTAGGTGGCTTGGTTAATAAAGAAATTGTAGCATTGATCAATCGCAATGGCGGTAAAGCAATTGGTTTGACGGGTAAGGATGCAGATTTTATTCGAGCTCGTAAGCTTGAGGTGAAGAGTGCTTCGCCAGAAATTCAGAAGTCCGAAATTATCGATATTGGCCATGTTGGGGAAGTTAGTCGAATCAACCCTGAAGCAATTGATATGCTTGTTCAAGGCGACTTTATTCCTGTAATTGCACCAATTGGCGTAGGCGAGAATGGCGTTTCTTACAATATTAACGCGGATCTTGTTGCTGGTAAGGTTGCGGAAGAACTGAATGCAGAGAAGCTGATTCTGCTTACCAATATCTCTGGTTTACAAGATAAACAAGGTGAGATTCTGACAGGGCTAAATACACAGCAAGTGGATGAATTGATAGCGGACGGCACGATTTACGGCGGTATGCTGCCGAAAATCGCTTGTGCTTTAAGTGCTGTGAGAAACGGTGTTAAAAGTGCGCACATCATCGATGGCCGTGTTAGCCACGCAACGCTACTAGAAATATTTACTGATGAAGGCGTAGGAACACTAATCAGTAACGTGTAATCGCGTCAGCTCTGGACTCGATTACCTCCTTCAAAACGCGCTGCGCTTAGCAAAGCTTCCGCGCGTTTATTAAAGCTCTTAATATCATCATTCTTGTTTAACTCTGCGACACCGCATGAAACAGTAATAGTGCCGAGCTGTAACTTCTCTGCACTGTCCGAGAGTGTTTGTTTTGCGAGACGTTGGCGCAAATTTTCTGCTACGGTAATTGCACCTTCAAGTTGAGTATCTGGTAAGAGCAGCGCGAAACTATACTCATCATAGCGCGCAATTAAGTCGTTACCCTTTAAGTGCTTCTTGAATAGTGTGGAGATAAATTTTAAGACTTTATCGCCAATCGTATCGCCAAACTTATCTCTGAATTGATCGAACTGATCGACTTCTAGAATAGCCAATGAAAGTGCTTCGTCTTGAGATTGACTCATAGATATGTGCATTGCT
This sequence comes from Oleiphilus sp. HI0067, assembly GCF_001635735.1. Lineage (NCBI taxonomy): Bacteria > Pseudomonadati > Pseudomonadota > Gammaproteobacteria > Oceanospirillales > Oleiphilaceae > Oleiphilus > Oleiphilus sp. HI0067. The sequence continues at coordinate 25,532 of NZ_LWFI01000002.1, read as the reverse complement.
AAGTCTTCATCAAATGTAGCCCGCGTCGAAATACGTGTTAGAGGGTCTACGCTTGTTTCGCCACTCAATCGCGCTACTTCATTTTTTAGACGCTGCATTTCATTAGACATGCTTTCAAGTGACTCTTGCATTGCGCAAGTGGCGGCTTCTCGCTCTTTAGTATGCTCAATCAGTTGAGCGATCATGAGCTTAAGCTCAGCGATATCTTGCGTTGTATTCACTTCTGAGCTGATATCGTTTAACGCTTTACTGTAAACGCCCAGACCTTCACCCTCATGACGAGAGCGAAGTAAGAATTCGTTAATAACTTGTTTGACGCTATCACTTAGCTGATTCACTGTCGCTTCGTGTTGGCTAGCAATATGTTTTTGATATAACTCTCTATGCACATTAGAAGTAAAAGAGCTGCGATTTAAATCTAATAGATTGATTTCATTAACTAATTCCGCATTGCGCCCGCTGACATACTCATACCATACGGCATAGTTCTCGGGGGTTGTTGCAATATTACGTTTTTGCATTTCGGGTAGAGTTTGTTTTAGAAGGCTCACCGCAAGCCCGATATCACTACTTGTTTGCATCATATCTACGAAGTTAATTAGTAAAAAATTGAATCGGTATATTTAGGTATAGCATGATTTTAAAGTTCATTATAACTTTTATCGATAAGTGCTTTATATTTCTCAACTTTCTAAGTATTTGATGTTTGCTATAGTTTAGAGAGTACATAGATTTGGATGAATAAAAACAATGAAGCGTAAGTTGATAATTACAGCGGGGATACTGATAGTCGTTGGCGTGCTTTTGAAATTGGCTCTCGTGCTAATTTCAAACCAGGTGCTGGTTCAAGCCAAAGATGATTTGGTGAACGTTGGGTCTTTCCAATACTTAGGCGTGAAGACATCCTTGTTGGATGGCGAGATAGTTGTGTCTCAGCCAAGTTTCAAGCATTTTAAGTCTAAGCAAGACATATCGGCTGATGCGGCAACGCTTCATTTTGATGGTATTTTCGATTTAATCCTAAGCCTTACTCAGAAGCTTAGTGGAGACTATTCAGTCATCGAATCCGTTTCTCTTCAAGGTGTGGCCGTAAGCCTTCCATCGCAAACTTTAATCGATCACTTCAATGAGCAGACTTCAGTACCTGCGAATGCCTTATTCGGTTGGTTGAGCTGCGATGGCCAAAGCGTACCGAGTACACAGTTGTTTGAAGTTATTTCTGTCGCGGCTATTACAGGCAATGCTTCTGTTCAGAATCATTCAGATGACATAGAGCTTGAACTTGTTACTGATGACTTAGGTTCCTTAGCTATGCGCTTCAGTACAGCTCGTGGCTTAGATTTGGTTTCATTTCAATATATAGAAAATGGATATTTCAAGCGGCTCTTAAATAGTTGTGAATCTGTGGTCCAAGAGGACTTAGACCTAGCCGGATTCTCAATGTCCGTGATCGATGGTTGGAAAGCTCAGTTACTTCAAGAAGGGTTTCGTGTCTCGGATGCAGCCGCGATGGCATTGTCTGCTTATATCGCAAAAGGCGGAGTGTTGAATGTCAGCTTGTCTTCTCATGACATGGCGATTGAACAGGCTTATGGTTGGTTACCTGTCTTGGAATACGGTGGGACGCAGCTTACTGTGAATACGGATCAAGGCGTTGAACTTGGGCTTCAGAAATATGTTCCTGAACCGAAAGCTGAGCCGGTTGTTGAAAGTAAACCAGTGGAAATAGAGCCGCAATATTTGAACGTCGAGCTTACAGAGCTTGACGCGATGTTAGAAGAACGGGTGCGCATCACATTGCTGAATGGCAAACAATCCGAGGGTATGCTTAGTCAGGTTGATGAGCACTTACTTGTGATTACTCCTCTCAATGGAGACGGAAGTGTTTCGTTTACGTTTAAACGCGTTGAGTTAAGTGTCCTAGAGGTTTGGAAATAAATTCAATGAAATTGCATATTCCTAAGGAATTACACAGCTTTGAAACGCTGTTAGCGAAACTTGTCGGCGAAAATTCAATTAGCGCTAGTGATTCCTCTTGGGATCATAGTAATGAATCCGTGATTCGAGAATTAGAAAAGTGGTTTTTGGGTTTAGGATTTCGCTGTGAAGTAATTCCGGTTGATCAACAGGCGGGAAAGTACAACCTTATCGCGACGCTTGGAACAGGCAGTCGAGGTTTAGTGTTGGCTGGGCATACTGATACGGTTCCTTATGATCAGGCAAGATGGAACTCAGACCCTTTTAAGTTGAGTTTCTCTGAGGGCAAGTACTATGGCTTAGGGACATGCGATATGAAAGGTTTCTTCCCTATCATAGTAGAAGCCTTAAAGAGTATGGATCAAGCGGAGTTAAATGAGCCCTTAATCATTGTTGCGACTGCTGATGAAGAAAGCTCAATGGCGGGAGCGCGACTGATCGCTCAACAAGGTAAACTTCAAGCCCGAGCGGCAGTTATTGGGGAGCCAACAAGTATTCGACCTATTCGAATGCATAAAGGTATTCTCATGGAGGCGGTCGAATTTAGAGGTTGTTCTGGGCATTCTTCGAATCCAGACTTGGGGAATAGTGCCGTCAATGCAGTTCACGGATTTTTAGGAGAGCTTTTCGCATTTCGTTCGCGTTTGCAGGCAAACTATCAGAATGCGAATTTTGAAGTTTCGGGACCTACATTAAATGTCGGTGCAATACATGGGGGAGATAGCCCTAATCGGATTTGTGGACACTGTCAGATGAATTTTGATATCAGACCGCTTCCTGGGATGTCCGTTTCTTCACTTCATGCTGAGATAGATGCGTTAGTGAAACAGACAGGCTACAAATACAAGATCGATGTAAAACATCGCCATATGGTAGAGCCAGTTCCAGCCTTTGAAACGTCACGTGATGCGGAGCTAGTTAAAGCTTGTGAACGCTTAACTGGAGTTCCAGCAGAGGCGGTAGCTTTTGCAACGGAAGCCCCCTTCTTGAGTGGTATGGGAATGGAGACAGTTGTAATGGGCGCTGGATCAATTGATCAAGCTCATCAACCCAATGAGTTTCTTGCCGAGCAACAAGTTGGAGAAATGGCTAAGGTCCTTTCGTCGCTGATCAATAGTTATTGTATCGCGCAGCCTTAGTACGAGAGATAATAAAACATGCAAGATTGGATTAACTGGTTTCGTCACGCTTCACCTTATATCAATCAACACCGAAATCGCAGCATGGTTTTCGGCGTTTGTGGTGAGGCGATTGAGCATAAGAATTTTATTAACATCGTTCATGATATTGCTTTGCTATGTAGCCTAGGTATTCGTGTGGTGCTGGTCTTAGGAGCACGTCCTCAGATCGACAGAAATTTAATGTCGCGTGGTTTGAGTTCTGTTGTTGAGGAAAACCTTAGAGTTACGAGTAAGGAAGCACTTCCTAGCGTGCTCGAAGCATATGGCAAGGTAAGAAGTGAAGTAGAAGCCTTACTTTCTATTGGATTGGTCAACTCACCAATGCATGGCTCTTCGATTAAAGTGGTGAGTGGTAATTTCATTTCGGCGAAGCCTATGGGGGTCTTAAACGGCATTGATTATGGCTGGACCGGAAAAGTGCGTAAGGTTGATAGTGAAAGTATTAACGGTCACTTAAAAAGCGGTGCACTGGTTCTTCAAACAGGGCATGGTTACGCAGTGACCGGTGAAATTTTTAATCTGTCTTATGAAGAGTTAGCAACAGATATTGCCGTGGCACTAAATGCTGAAAAGCTCATTATGCTGGGTAGCGACAAAGCGATAGATGATGGGGCGGGTGAAACCTGTAGACAGATAACCCCGGATGTCGCACAGTCATTAGTCTCTTCGACAAGCGACGATGATAACGCAAGGTTATTGGCATTAGCTCAACGTGCTTGTGATCTTGGCGTTAAGAGAACTCACCTTTTAAGTTATGCCTCTGATGGTGCGATTCTTGAAGAACTATTTACGCGAGATGGTATTGGTACCATGGTTAGCGCAGAAAGTTATGATGAGGTAAGAGCCGCCACCTTGGACGACTTAAATGGTATTCAAGAATTGATTCAGCCCTTAGAAGAGCAAGGGATTTTAGTGCGTCGCTCTCGTGAAGTTCTCGAGACCGAGCTAGATGCATTTACCGTTAATGTTCGCGACAATGCTATTATCGCGTGCGCTGCTCTGTACTCATATCCTGAGGTAGGGTGTGCAGAATTATCTTGTTTTGCTGTCGACCCTGAGTATCGTAAAGAAGGGCGTGGTGATTACATGCTTGAAGAGATTACAAATCAAGCGAAAGCTCAAAATCTTGAGTATTTGTTCGTTCTAACCACTCAGACGGAGCATTGGTTTTTAGAACGAGGTTTTGAGATGAGTGCTTACTCGGAGTTGCCTGATTCAAAGCAATATGACGTGAGCCGCAAGGCAAAAGTTTTAAGGAAAAAACTGAAGTAACGGTCCAATGATCACAGAACGAAGAACCCAAGAACGTATATCGAGTGAACAAGCCGCCACGCTGTATTTAGAATCTGGTGAAAGCTATGCCTGTGTTATTGCCGACTTTTGCGGCCAAGGGATGTATATCACTTACACGCCCAATGCACTTGGTTTATCTGAAGATAATCGCGTCATACGTGTGGGTTTTGTCGATGAGTTAGGGAAAGAACTTTTTGTAAACGCTGAGCCAAGACACGTGACATCGCAGGCGGCTGGTTTGCGTTTTTTAAACAGCTATCCTCACGTCGTAGAAAACTTAACTAAGCGCTTTGCTAACCGAGAAACGCCTGATATATCAGCTGTTCATCGCCTGGTGATCGAGCGTTGTTTACAGCAATCAGATATAGCGATTACGGCAGCGTTAGAGGGCGTTCTTCCAGAAATCGTACAGTCATTCCAACAATCTGCAATCAAAGCATCGACTGATCAAGATGCAAATGCGCGCATGAGCATTGCTGAGCGCGTTGAGAAGCATAGTTCGAGTATTATTTCCAAAGCTCGCAACGATATTCTTAGCTTTGACAGCTTAGCTTTAGAGTTTTCTCAACACGAAGAAAACGAGTCGAATTTAAGTATTATCGAAAAAGTAGAGTTTGAAGATTGGTTAATCGCGCGGGTGCTCATTACGCGTTTAGAATCGCACTTTCGTACAGATTTATTGCTACTAAAAATGCGCACGGATGCAATGAATTATCATAGTCCGATTGCGAGCAGTAGCCCCTTAGGTCCAGAACGAGCGGTTTACGCATTTCGTTCAGCGATACATCATTTCGTTAATGACCCAACTCTGGAAAAGCTTGCATTCAAACTATACGAAAAGGCATTGCATGGTGTGCTGGATGAGCTATATCAAAAGCTCAATAGCACGCTTGAAGCTGAAGGTATTCTAGCGGATAAGAGTCTTAGCTCTCTGGCCAAAGAGAAAGTTGTTTCACCCGATCTGCCAGAAAGCAAAGACTCCGAGCCTTCGGTAGAAGACGAAGCTCTTAATGATTCAGCTCAGACTACTGCATCAAATGCGTCTGTTAATTCAAAGCCCGCTTCAGAAACAAGTGGCCCTATTGTCGACTCTGTTTCTGAAAGCAACTCTTCTCAACAATCGCCCTCGTCCTCTCAAGCTAACAGGCCTTTTGGATATCGCCAGCAATCATTGAATCATGCTGGCGTTGATCAAGGTAATATTTCTGCTAGCAACATTACTGGTAAATCAAGTCCTGTCGAGCCAGGTGTTGACCAAGAACAGATTAAAGAAGCTCAGTCCTTTTCAATTTTTAGAAATATCTTGAGTAGCTTCCCATCTAAGAAGACCGCACAAATTGATTATTCTGTCTCAGCTTTTAGTTCGAATGAGTTGAACGAAGGGCTTGCGCAGAAGCAAATCCCAACACGTTCTCTTGATAGCGACGGTGAAGCCTTAAGCTTATTGTCTCGTGTTCTTCAAAGCTTAAATACTGGAGAAGATGAAGAGAAAGCTCTATCGCATGAGCAACAAGGACAAGTAGACGTTATTGATCGTTTCTTTGGATCATTACAAAATAATCCGCGTATTAGCTCTGAAGGCAAACAACATCTGTTTCGATTAGAAATACCAGTTTTACGCCAACTTTTGGAAAACGATACTTTCTTTGAAGATCAAAATAGCCCTCTTCGTGATGTGCTTAATCGTATTGCCAAACTCGGTGCACAAGGCAATCGTTTGGGACGTGTAGGGCATCAAAAAATTTCAGCGTTGCTTGAACGAATTAATACGGAGTTAAATGAAACCCCGGGCGTTATTGATGAGGTTAAAACTGAACTCGATGCGCTAATGGTCAAGCAGCATTCTCAGTATCTGAAAAATGTAGAGCGGGTTGCTACGGCAGCGGATAATGCACATCGATTAGAAGATATTCGTGCTGAATTAGAACAACGCATAGTGTATCTCCTTGATGGGGACGTACCTGTTGCTGTCGAAGAAATGCTGAATTCGGGTTGGTTAGACTTTTTGCAGTTAGAAGCTGTTAAGCATGGCATTGATAGCGACCAAGTAAAAAATGGCTTTCAAGCCTTAAATGCGTTGATTCAATTTGGCCGAAAGCCCGAGAGTGGATTTGAGGCTAAGAAATACGTTCCGTTTATTCAACAAGGATTAATGCAGATTTCAGGCGGGCAAGATGTTGCGAAGTCAGTCCGAGAATCTCTTAAAAACTTAGTGCTTGATGCTCAGCATAATCAGCACAAGATGATTCCTGGACAGACCTTGCCACTCGTGAGCGATATTAAGAAAGCCGATCGAGAGAATACCAACAAAGAAAAATCAGAACGCTTGGTTCCGTGGATTAAGCGTGCGAAATCTATCCCTCTAAATGCTTGGATGAGGTTTGACAAGGATGGTGAGTCGACTCAATTCATTCGTTTAGTCTGGATTGCGAAAGGATATAGCAAATTTGTTTTTGTGAATCACCAAGGTTTAAAAGTTATAGAACTTGGGCTTTTGAAATTGTCGGAATATCTAAAGCTCCAATCGATTACTCCTGACCCTAATTATGATCAGTCTCTCGTTAAACAGGGGCTCGATGATATGGTTAAGGATGTTTACGAGAGACTTGCGTTAGGCGCATCGACAGATCAACTAACAGGCCTTCAAACTGAAGATGAATTTAGAGGGAATGTTCGTCGCCGAATGCAAAGCGGAGAGAGAACTTCCCCGTGTGCGATGATGCTAATTCGTTGTCTGTTGGGTGAATTACCCGAGAGTTTAGAGAATAAAGCCGTAGAAGCGATTGGCGAGGTTCTTCGTAATTTTGAGGCAGATCAAGCATCGGTCGCACGTCTAAATCGCTATGACTTTGCGATATTTATTTCTGGTAAAACCCTGAATGAACAAATTGCACAAGCAAAAGAGATTGCGGGGCGTACAGCACAGATTGGTGTCGAATTTGATACGCCGTTTGTTGTGTTGTCGAGTGAGGTGCGGGGCTATCTAGGTTTTCATAATGAGCGCAGCTTGTTATCGAGTGCTGAGCAGAGCCTAAGGAAGATTGATCGTAAAGTATCTGGCGATGTTCAGGTTGAACTTTCTCAAACAGAAAGCGCATCTTCTCGATTTGCGATTGATGATTTGTCGTATTTCCAGGTGATGGCACAGCCTGTTAAAAACCTTTCGAACAATCCTATTTCAGACCATTTAGCGTTGAGCTGTATCGAGTCGGATGCGGACAGTAACTTTCTAGCAGTAAACAAAGACGAAGGAGTGAGCATTAACTCCTGGTGGTTGAACTACATCGATGCTCGCTTAAATCAAAATGATATAGGTGTTGGCAGAATTCCAATACATAGTTCAGCATTTTTTGATGAGAATTTTAGTCAGTCTTTGCAGAAGGTATTGATGAAGGGGCATATAGCCGCAGATGATTTGTGGTTTGAGATATATGACCTAGACAGTGTGTCTAATCCTTATTTAGTAGCTGATTTAATGATGGATCTTCAGAACTTAGGGGTGAAATTTAGTCTGGCTGGATATGGAACTAAGCAATGCTCGCCCGACTTAGTAGAGTTGTTACCGATTGATTCGGTGACGATGGCAGCGAATACTTTGCAGTCTTCGCAAGAGTTAGAAGAGACTGAGCGATCACTGATTGAGTTGGCTCAACACTTCGGTAAATTGGTGATTGTTTCTAATGTTGATTCAGCTATTGCGATGCAAAAAGCAAAAATACAAGGAGCCGACTTCGCTCAAGGAGAGCGAGTCGGGCCAGCAAAAGAGTACAGTTAAGGACTAAGCTTCTTTAATTTCGTAGCTGTGGGTGATTTCTACATCAGCTTTTTCAAGCATGATTGAAGCAGAGCAGTACTTAGTAGCTGAAAGTTCTACAGCTCTTTTAACAAGGCTCTCTTTAAGCTTTGTTCCAGTAACAGTGAAATGGATATCGATTTTTGTGAACACGCTTGGAACTTCATCAGCGCGCTCGGCCGTGATGTTAGCAACACAGTCAGTGACGTCTTGGCGAGACTTTTTGAGGATGCTCATTACATCAAAGCTAGTGCAGCCACCTAAGCCAAGTAAAATCATTTCCATTGGACGAGGACCTTGGTTCTTGCCACCATGATCTGGAGGACCGTCCATTGTGATTGTATGGCCGGAACCAGATTCTGCTACGAATTTAGCGTCGCCGCCCCAACGTATTTCTGCTTTCATAAAATTGCCTAAATAATGCGTTTAACTATGGCGCGAGAGTACCACAAAACAGAGTTTATTTTTATAAATGTGTATTTGATTTATTAGTCTATACTTTTAACTATCAATAAGTTGCCGAGAGCAGTTAAACATCGACAAAGGTGTTATTCGGTCTTGAAGGCATAATATAAAAAAGCGAAGTGAGCCGAGTAGCTCGTTTGCATATATGCATAAAAAGGTGTGTCGAATGTCCACAATCTTAAAACCAGTAGAAAGTAAAACTAAGCACTTGGACTTTTTCTTAAGTCAGTGTCACCGCCGTAAGTACCCAAGCAAAAGTACGATTATTTATGCCGGTGATAAAAGTGATTCTTTGTTCTATATCATTAAAGGCTCAGTTACTGTCATTATTGAAGATGATGATGGTCGCGAGATGATCATGGCTTACCTGAATACTGGTGATTTCTTCGGTGAAATGGGCTTGTTCGATAACATGGACTCGCGCAGTGCTTGGGTCAAAGCGAAGACAGAATGTGAAGTAGCTGAAATTAGCTATACCAAATTTAGAGAGATTTCTAATCAAGATCCTCGTATTCTTTACTTCATTGGTGAGCAAATGGCGTCCCGTCTACGCCAAACTACTCGCAAAGTTGGAGATCTAGCTTTCCTTGATGTGACAGGACGTGTTGCAAGAACACTACTTGATCTGTGTAAGGAGCCAGATGCGATGACTCACCCAGACGGCATGCAGATTAAAATTACGCGTCAAGAAATCGGACGTATCGTTGGCTGTTCTCGTGAAATGGTAGGTCGAGTACTAAAGACACTTGAAGAGCAGGGTCTCGTTCAAGTGAAAGGTAAGACGATGGTTGTATACGGCACGAGATAGACGTAAGCGACATATGAAAAAAGGCGCATTTTGATGCGCCTTTTTTGTTTTTGGCTTTTAGAACTATCGTACTTGAGTTGTCGTAGATCCTTGAGACGTCCAGTCAGAGATATAAATACTTCCGATCGTGCTCGGGTCGTTCAAATCATCCCCACCGATATTTTCAAACTTCAGCAAGTCGATCTGAAGGTCTCTATCATGTTGCACGCTTCCATCTGAATTGAACGTTGCTTCATGTTTAAAATTGCTTTTGTTGTACTGAATCTGACTGAAGGTATCAAAAGAGGCTGCGTCACCCACTACGCGTTCATTAGGTTTAACGATAGCTTGTAGGTTTGGGTCAAACTCTAAGTCAGGACGCTCTCGCTGGAACTCTTCCGTCAACTGATCTTCCAGTGATTTTATCGTCGATTCGGCAGATTTGATGGATGTATCGTCAGTGGACTCATTTTCGGGAGGTTCCTCATTCTTGCCAAGAGCTTCGACACGCAAGCCCGCAGCAGTTGGTCCGTATATTTGGAGTAGCCCGCTTCCAGAGTCTAGCGCTAGATCACTCATGTCATTTTCAGAAAGCGGCTCAACCGCATAGGCAAAAAATGAGAAGCTCATCAATAATGTGAATGTTGAGTATAAGTATTTCATTGTAAATTGCTAGATTGTCGTTATATTTAGTTAACCAGTTGGGCAAGATTTAAATTTTCGCGAACACACACTAAAAAAAATCTCGACTACCCTTTTATTCCACCGTTTGTGTTCGTTCCGAAAGGTCGGAACAAATATTACATTTGTTTAAATTATGAGCAATTTGGCGCGGAATTGGAATGTTTTTGTCGGCCATTTCAGTACATTTTGTCCATATATGCAAAGTCACATAAGTCTACGGAGTAATTATGAACTCAGATCAGGACCCAAATGGTACTGAAGAATGGCTAGATGCCCTCAGCTCACTAATTAAGTTTGAAGGGCTCGAACGCGCGCAGTATATCCTTTCTCGACTGCAAGACCTAGGCGCTTCGAGTGGTTTATTGCCAACGCATTCTGTCGTTACTCCCTATCGCAACACGATTCCGCTAAAAGACGAAGCCAGAATGCCTGGTGATTTATTCATGGAGCGTCGTATTCGCTCCTTGATTCGGTGGAACGCGATGGCAATGGTATTGCGCGCAAATGATCGTCCGGGCGCTCTCGGTGGTCATATTTCGTCATTTTCTTCTAGCGCGACGCTATACGATGTTGGTTTCAACTATTTCTTTCATGCCGGTGATGATAAGCGAGAAGCTGACTTAGTGTATGTCCAAGGGCACTCATCTCCAGGTATTTATGCGCGTTCATATTTAGAGGGACGATTTGACGAAGGTCAGATGGATCGTTTCAGAAATGAGGTGGATGGGGATGGTCTATCTTCATACCCGCATCCATGGTTAATGCCGGATTATTGGCAATTCCCGACGGTTTCTATGGGGCTTGGTCCTTTACAGGCGATTTATCAAGCGCATGTCATGAAGTATCTCCATAGCCGAGGCTTAACAGATAAAGGTGAGAGAAAAGTATGGTGTTTCATTGGTGACGGTGAAACGGATGAACCTGAAACTCTTGGCTCAATTGCCTTAGCAGGTCGAGAAAAACTCGATAATCTTATTTTTGTTGTGAACTGTAATCTGCAGCGTTTGGATGGACCGGTGCGTGGCAATGGTAAAATCATCCAAGAATTAGAAGGTGTGTTTAGAGGCGCAGGCTGGAATGTTTTAAAGGTTGTTTGGGGGCGTAAATGGGATCCGCTATTTGAGCAGGATGAAAATGGTGCAATGCAACAAGCTATGAATGAGCTTGTTGATGGAGAAATGCAGAGCTTTAAGTCCAACGGCGGCGCGTATACACGTAAGCACTTCTTTGGTCGTTATCCTGAGCTCGGGAAGTTGGCAGATAATCTAACGGATGAAGATATTGAGCAGCTAAACCGTGGAGGTCACGACCCATATAAAGTCTACGCGGCATATCATAAGGCCGTGCATCATAAAGGTCAGCCAACCGTTATCTTAGCGCATACTGTTAAAGGTTACGGTTTCGGTAAAATGGGCGAGGCGACGAATACAACCCACTCTCTCAAAAAACTTGATATCGATACCTTAAAAGCATTTAGGGATAGATTTGGCGTTCCGATTAGTGACGAAAAAATAGGGGATGTTCCTTATTATCGTCCTGCACCAGATAGCCCTGAAGCGATCTACATGAAAAGGCGTCGTGAAGAACTTGGTGGTTTCTTTCCAAAACGTCGACAAAAAAGTGCACCGCTTTCAGTTCCAGGGCTTGATGTGTTCCAAGCTCAGCTTGATGGATCAGGTGATAGAGAAATCTCAACGACAATGGCCTTCGTTCGTATGCTTTCTTCTCTCACTAAAGAAAAACGTATCGGAAAAAGAGTCGTGCCAATCGTTCCAGACGAAGCTCGGACATTTGGTATGGAAGGCATGTTCAGACAACTAGGCATCTATACCTCTGAAGGGCAAAAGTATGTGCCAAATGATCGTGATCAGGTCATGTATTATCGTGAGGATCAAGCTGGTCAAATACTAGAGGAAGGCATTAATGAAGCCGGTGCAATGGCTGCATGGATAGCCTGTGCGACATCTTATAGTGTGCACGATTATCCGCTAATCCCGTTTTATATCTATTACTCCATGTTTGGTTTTCAGCGTGTCGGAGATCTTGCCTGGGCGGCTGGTGATATGCGTGCTCGAGGATTTTTAATAGGCGGCACCGCAGGTCGAACCACCTTAAATGGTGAAGGCTTGCAGCACCAAGACGGGCATAGCCATGTATTAGCATCAACTATCCCGAATTGTTTAGCTTACGATCCAGCATTTGCATGTGAAATGGCAGTAATTGTTCAGCATGGCATGAAGCGAATGTACGAAGACAATGAATCTGTTTATTACTATCTGACAATTACTAACGAAAACTATAAACAGCTTCCTTTGGTCAAAGGCAGTGAAGAGGGAATCCTTCGCGGCATGTATAAACGTGAAGAGCTAAATTCTGACGGTGATCTTCATGTTCAATTACTGGGTAGTGGTACTATTTATAACGAAGTCGCTGCCGCAGCACAGTTATTAAAAGATGATTATGGCGTTGCCTCTAGTGTATGGAGTGTAACGAGTTTTAATGAGCTCGCGCGCGATGGCCAGCTATGTTCGCGTTGGAATCTGCTTAATCCTGATGCGAAAGCTAAGTCTTCATATGTAGAGCAATGTTTAGGAAGCTCTGAAAGCCCTGTCATCGCCTCAACTGACTACATGCGTCTTTATGCAGAACAAATTAGAGCGTATGTCGATGCTCCCTATACAGTGTTAGGAACGGATGGCTTTGGGCGCAGCGATACGCGAGAGAAATTACGTCAATTCTTTGAGGTTGATCGTTATTACGTCGTTATCGCAGCACTCGACAGTCTCGCTAAACAAGGAAAAATTGACTCAAGTGTAAGTCTTGAGGCCATGCGAAAATATAAAATTGATCGCAGTAGTATTGCGCCAATGTTGCGGTAATAGGAGGAACGTATGAATAGTATAGAAATTTACGTTCCTGACGTAGGTACCGAAGACGCGGTTGAAGTTATTGAGCTATTAGTGAATGTAGGGGATTCGATCGCGATTGATGATCCGATTATCGTGCTTGAATCAGATAAGGCGAGCATCGAAGTACCGGCAACGAGTGCTGGTGTTATTGATGCCATTAAGGTGAAAGTCGGTGACCAAGTAAAACAAGGCGATACTCTAATATCTGTATCTGCAGAGAGTTCTGATGAACCAGAAAGCGGCGAACAGAAAGAGGATGTTAAAGAAAAGCCTATTGCTGAAATTCAGGAAGCTGCGCCAGAGCAAAATGTGCCGAAAGCAGTTTCAGAATCGACAACTACTGAAGTCATTGTACCTGACCTTGGCGGAGCCGATGAGGTAGAGGTCATTGAGCTTTGCGCTGGTGTAGGGACAAACCTTAATGCTGATGATGCCATCATTGTGCTTGAATCTGATAAGGCCTCGATGGATATACCTTGTCCCGTAGCGGGAGAGATTCTAGATTTTAAAGTTTCTCTTAGTGACAAAGTCAAAGAAGGCGATGTTATCGCTTTGATCAAAACGCAAGCTACTAGCGAACCAGAAAACAACGCGACACCACCTTTAAAAGAGCAAAACGCAAAGACTTCAACTTCGGAAGCTAAGAGCGTTAAGCCGTCGAGCCAAACGAATTCATCAGTTCCATCGAGTGCAATGCAACCTCATGAGCAGAATGATAGTGTGCATGCAGGGCCAGCCGTTCGAAAATTAGCGAGAGAGCTTGGTGTTTATTTGGATAGAGTCAGTCCGACTGGTCCGAGGGGGCGAATTCAGAAAGATGACTTGAATGCCTATATAAAAGCGCAAGTTCAAGCTGCGCAAAATGGAATCGTGTCTTCAGGGCCAGTTCAGCCAGAGCTTCCGGACTTTGGTAAGTTTGGTGAAGTTGAAATACGTAAACTTGAAAAATTACACGCGTTAACTGCTAAGAATATGCAGTCGAGTTGGAACAATGTTCCACATGTTACGCAGTTTGATGAAGCAGATATTACCGAGTTAGAAACTTTCAGAAAGTCGAAAAAAGATGCGGCAGCGGCTAAAGGCCTTAAGTTGACGCCTTTGCCCTTTATGATCAAAGCATGTGCACATGCGCTGAAGGATCTACCTCAGTTTAATGTTTCACTTGATATGGCGAATAATCAGATTATTCAGAAGCATTATTACAACATCGGTATTGCAGTAGATACGAGCTATGGATTGGTTGTTCCAGTGATCAAAGACGTGCTACATAAAGATTTATGGGAGATAACTGCAGAGCTTGGTGAACTAGCTGAAAAAGCCAAAGCACGCAAATTATCCCCAGCCGACATGCAGGGGGCTTGTTTCACTATCTCTAGTTTGGGAAGTGTTGGAGGGACTGCGTTTACGCCAATTGTTAATCAACCTGAGGTCGCAATTCTCGGTGCCTCAAAGGCGCAAATGAAACCGATATACTCTAACGGTGAATTCCACCCGCGCTTAATGCTGCCCTTGTCGTTGTCTTACGACCATCGTGCAGTAAACGGAGCAGATGCTGCAAGATTTAGTGGCGTCATAGCTAAATATTTGTCTGATATTCGCGAGCTTTTGCTTTAAACTAGTCCCTAGTCCACCAGAAATAAAAAAATCATAAGGGTAGATTAGGGGTATGGAATTTCAGACTCGCTTCATTCGGCATGAAGATCGGCGTATTGCACGTCAGGCTCTTAGCGGTAAACATGGTTTCCGAGCGAGCGTTCTAATGCCAGGGGGGCAAATCGAGGCCTCCCTAAATGACTTTTCTAGTATTGGTTTCGCAATCAATATTCCTCATCATAGCCAGCATAATCTGCAAGTAGGTGGGCCTGTCTCATTGAGAGTGAGTCCAATGATTGGTTACGAATATGATTTACGTGGCATTGTCATTGATATTCGCTCCGATCGACAGCAAGGAACTAAGGTCTCAGCGGTCATAGAGCATGAGCAGAGTAATCCACATGGTAATTTTCAACCGATATTACTCAACGCAGAACAAAGCTTAAAAGGCCAGCTTGTTCATCCCTTTGCTTACAAGCAAAGTTCATACTTCGAAGTAGAAAGTTTATCGCTTCATGGTTTTGTCGCTTCAAATATTAATTCTGACTTCACTCTTTTCGATGGTATGCGAGTGGAATTTAGTTTGGGGACAGTTCACGGCTTACAAAAGGTCTTTGGTACGGTGAGTAATATTGGCCTAACCGAAGAGAATTTGATTCGTTGTTTTATTGCCGTGGATGAGTTTTCACCGAGTGCTCAACGAGAATTATCGCAACACTGTTTTCACTTTGCTCAAAAAACGCCTCAAGAAATTTCTCTTTCTGGAATAGAGGCAAATCATGTCCAGAATTTCGTTCAGTATCGTTTTGTTGAAACACAGGCAGAATACGAAGCGGTTTTAAAGCTTCGCCGTAAGTCATATGCAAGGCTGGGACTCTGCGATAAAGACGAGCCAATTGCGCGATTTGCACTCGAGCAAGATGCATATGGACGAATATTGATCGCATTCCATAATGCGCGTGTTATTGGTTCAGCTCTGCTCGTTTTTGGCGAGCGTAATGCAAAGCCTTTAGAGCTTGAGTCGGTGTTACCCGCGACAAGTTTTTCTGTATTGCCTGATTACCAGCAGATTATGGAAATTACGGAAGTCTGTATTGAGCGACATTATCAAGATACTGATGTTTTGCAGGGTGTATTTGAAAACATGTATCGAGAAGGGCTGACGGCAGGCAAAAACTACATACTGGTAGGAAGTCCTCCAGAGCTAGTAGAGCACTATAGGTACATGGGCTTTAAAGGTTTAGGCTTGAACTTTCAAAATCCAAGAAATGAAGATGTTGTTATGCAGGTTATGATGCTCGATAAAAATACGGGCATTTGTGGTCAGGGTATGGGGCCGTTGCGTTGGTATAAAGTATGGGGCTATGTCAGCCTGCATTTATATCAGCGTCGAGTTATTGAATATTCAGCTTGGCAAAAAATGCGGGTTAAATTAAACGAGAGTTTGTATAAGTTAGTGATGAGGTTTAGAGGAAAGAACAAAGGGAATTAAAAGCGACGGCTTAACCGTCGCTAGAATGCTTAAGCAGCACTTACGTTTTCAGCTTGCGGGCCCTTACGGCCTTCACCTTCTGTAAAGGTTACACTTTGACCTTCAGTGAGGGTTTTGAAACCTTCACCAGAGATATTGCTGAAATGAACGAACAAGTCTGGACCTGACTCTTGTTGAATAAAACCAAATCCTTTGGATTCATTAAACCATTTTACGGTTCCGGAACGTTTTTCTGACATTATTAAACCTATAAGTACTAAATTTTAAGCATTGCTGAACGTGAAAAATATTGTGGGGCTGTCCCTGATAATTATTCTTCGTCCAATGGTTTCTGCGTTTCAGTGCAAGTCTTTGCGCAGAATATACTTAGTTTAGTTTAGAATTTATAAATAACCAAAGTTCATATAATTTTTCGAAATTAGGATTGCTCTTGTTTGAAGTATGGTTTGGCGGTTAAAATCCCGCACAAATTAAGAGGACTTCCGTTTTAAGAAGTGAGTGGCTTCGCCTATACTTTGGATCAAATTAGTTCCTCCCTACAGATATAATCAAAGATGAGGTGTGAAGTGAAAAAATTAGTAATGAGTATGTTTGCTGCCCTAACGTTAGTAGTGTCTGCATTTACAGCAACTGCAGCGATGGACGACGACAGTATTCGTGAGCGCATTAAACCTGTAGGCAGTGTTTGTGTTCAGGGTGATGATTGTGGTGCAGCGACCGCAGCTGTGGCGTCTGGTCCTCGTGATCCGGAAGAGCTATACAACAGTGTGTGTTCGGCTTGTCATACTTCTGGCGCGCTAGGTGCTCCAAAGCTAGGCTCAGCATCAGACTGGTCAGCACGTATGTCTGGTGGCATCGATCAAGTGATTGCGAATGCAATCAATGGTATCAACGCTATGCCTCCTAAAGGCACGTGTTCAACATGTTCTGATGATGACATCGCAAATGCGGTTCAGTACATGGTTGATAACAGCAAGTAATCGTAACGAGTTAAATAAAAAAGCCCGCTTTTGCGGGCTTTTTTGTTACTAGCTTTTACTGACTTTTCTCTTACGCGGCTTGCTCGAGGGCTTTTTGTTCTCTTTGCGTTTCGAATCATTCTTCGCAAAGTTCTCGTTTAGCGGCACCATTTTCATTGGGCGTTGCGCCACACGAGTTTTTTGCAATAGCTTAAGCAAGTCGTTAGGCATTCCTGATGGTAAGTCGACGGTTGTTAAGCGGTCATAGATTTCTATCTGACCAATGTAGTCGCTTGAAAGTTCTGCCGCATTCGCAATGGCAGCGACGATTTGTCCCGGTTTGATCTTGTCTACACGGCCGACTTGGATTTTGTAGCGAGTTAATTCTACATCTGGATATTTTTGAAGAGGTCGAATCGGCCCTTCTTTAATCGATTTTGAATCGCCTTTGCTGCGATCTCTATCTCTGCTCTCAGCATCTTGCATCGCTCGATCTGATTTAGGGTCAAGCAATAAGTTTCTGCCGCCTTGAGAAAGCTTAGCGAGTGCCGCTGCAACGACTATTGGATCTGCATGACGTGCGTCGATTAGTTTTTCGATTAATTCTTGGTAGAAACTTAAATCGCTAGACTCGATCGTTTCCATAATTTGCTGATTGAATTGCTCGATACGCAACTCATTGATTTTAGCTGCGCTTGGTATTTCCATGCGTTCGATCGACTTTGCTGAAATCTTTTCGATAGCACGTAGCATGCGTTTTTCGCGTGGTGCGACGAACAGAATAGCGTCCCCTGAACGACCTGCGCGCCCAGTTCGACCGATACGGTGAACATAAGCTTCTGTGTCGTATGGAATGTCATAGTTTACAACATGGCTGATGCGGTCAACATCTAAACCTCGAGCAACAACGTCCGTTGCAACAAGAATATCGATGTCGCCTTTTTTTAGCTTATCGACAGTTTTCTCACGGCTTGCTTGTGGAATATCACCATTCAGTGCGGTTGCAGAAAATCCGCGGGCACGAAGTTTTGTGCTTAACTCCTCTGTCGCAACCTTAGTTCTGACGAAGATGATAACGCCATCAAAAGGTTCAACTTCTAGAATCCTGCTTAACGCATCTAATTTATTGAGTCCTTGAGCAATCCAGTAACGTTGGCGAACAGTACTTGCTGTAGCTGTTTTAGATGCAATTTTTATGTGCGCAGGATTATTAAGATGCGCATCGGCAACACGTTTGATCTCTTTAGGCATCGTTGCAGAGAACAATGCAATCTGACGAGATTCAGGTGTGTGCTCTAAAATCCAATTAACATCATCAATGAAACCCATGCGTAGCATTTCATCGGCTTCATCCAGCACCAGTGTTTTTAGGTTGTCTAGCTTAAGAGTCCCGCGACGCATATGATCCATTACACGACCCGGTGTTCCTACAACAATTTGCGTTCCGCGTTTGAGTTGACGCAGTTGTATGCTGTAGCTCTGTCCACCGTAGATCGACAGAACATTTACGCCAGGTAAGTATTTCGCATAGCTTTCAAATGCTTCTGCGACTTGAATCGCTAGCTCGCGAGTAGGCGCGAGAACTAAAACTTGAGGTAGTGAGCTTTTCGCTTCAATTTCACAAAGCACTGGAAGAGCGAAAGCAGCTGTTTTACCAGTACCTGTCTGCGCTTGACCTAGAATGTCGCGGCCTTCTCGAATGACCGGAATGGCTTGTTCTTGTATAGGAGATGCTGTTTCGTAACCTAATTCTGAAACGGCTTTAAGTAATTGCTCGGTTAGACCAAGTTCATGAAATGTTTTGGAGGCTTCGCTCACTAAGATTTTCCTCAATTGGGAGGTGATAAAAAGAGGCGGGAGTATACGCGTGAGTGGAAGAAAAATCTCTGATTATTTCTTGAACAATTGTGTCGCTTCTTCAGCCCACCTCAACCAAGCCTCTTCGCCGAGTATTCCTCGACGCAAAGTAAGGTAAGGATAGCGGAAGTTTAGTTGTTCGTTTGAAGAAAGAGAAAGATATTTTTTCTCAAGAGCAAGTAAGTAGTTAAGGGTATTTTGATGGATCTCTATATGACGCTCAATTTCTGATGCGATATCTTCTATCGGCGCGGAATCGGCTCCATATATTTTCACCAGTAATGCATCGTTGATTTTGTTTGTGGCGACGGGCTCTTTCAACCAACGCAAAAGCTCATCTTTTCCCTGTTGTGTGATGGCATAGATTTTTTTGTCGGGTTTTCCTGATTGGATTTCGCTCTGAAATGCAATGAGTTCCTCGTCATGAAGGATTTTAAGTTGTCTGTATATTTGCTGGTGCTTTGCATTCCAGAAATATCCGACACTTTCTTTAAACTGCTGAAGCAAGTCGTAACCTGAATGTGGTTTTTGATCCAGCATGACCAAGATGGCGTGTTTTAATGACAAAACAGACTCCATATGCAATTTGTTGCATATTAATCTTCATTTGCTTAATATGCAAAGCTCTTATTAAAAGAGCTATGTAGATCCCAACATCGTAAGGTAACTTCGTTATGAGCACAGTTAGAACAGGTACTCGCTTTAGAAAGAAAAAAGCAGCAGATCATTATGACGTCATTGTTATCGGTTCTGGAATTGGTGGGCTCGCAAATGCTGCGCTTCTATCTAAGTTAGGTAAGAAAGTTTGTGTTTTAGAGCAACATTATACTGCTGGCGGCTATACACATGCTTATGAGCGTGAAGGCTATGAATGGGATGTAGGTGTTCACTATATTGGGGAGGTGCATAGGCCAAACAGTACATTGCGTCGAGTTTTTGATGTGATCACTGACGGTCAGCTTGAGTGGGCGGAGATGGACACGCTCTACGATCAGGTATACATCGGAGACAAGGCATACAACTTTATGGCGGGTCCTCAAAACTTCAAAGAAGAAATGAAGTTTAATTTCCCAGAGGAATCAGATGCAATCGATCAGTATGTCGATTTGCTTTACGAAACGAGCTCTAAGGTGCCTAAGTTCTTTGCAGGACAAGCATTACCTAAAACTCCCGGTACCTTGTATAACAAGTTTCGGGATAAGGTACTCCCAGATTATATGTTCAAAACGACCTATGAGGTGTTGTCCGGCTTAACTCAAAATCAAGAATTGATCGCGGTTCTTACAGGGCAGTGGGGGGATTACGGTCTTCCACCGAAAAAGGCGGCGTTCATTATGCACGCGATGGTCGCGAAGCATTATCTCAACGGTGGTGCTTACCCAGTCGGAGGTGCAGCGAGAATAGCAGAAACAATTATTCCTGTTATTCAGCAATCTGGCGGCGAGGTCTTTACCTATGCAGGTGTTGACGAGGTGCTTGTCAAAAATAATAAAGCTTATGGTGTTCGTTTGGTGAAAGGTGATGAGCTTTATGCAGATGAGATAGTAAGTTGTGCGGGTTTAGTGCCGACTTTGAACAAGCTATTGCCAGAAGAGTCAGTGAAAAAGAATGGTTACGATAAGCTTGTCACCAAGGTAGAGACTTCATCTGCGCACCTTTGTATATATGCTGGTTTCAAAGGCTCTGCAGAGTCTTTGCAAATTCCTAAGAAAAATTTCTGGTTATACCCGCATTATGATCACGATAAAGCGGTTGATGACTTCTACGCTAGTAAAGATATGGACTTTCCTCTGGTTTATATTTCGTTCCCTTCAGCAAAAGATCCACAATGGGAAGATCGCTATCCCGGAAAGTCGACGGTCGAAATCGTCACCGTGTGCAAGCCTGAGTGGTTTGAAAAATGGCAAGGCACAACTTGGGGTAAGCGGGGTGATGAGTATGAGACGCTTAAGCAGGAGCTTACAGGTCGGCTCATGGCAAAGTTGTATCAACATATGCCTCAACTTGAAGGTGCTTTGGATTACGTTGAGTTGTCTACGCCTCTTTCCACTCAGTGGTTCCAATGGAACGAAGGTGGTGAGATTTATGGTATCGAGCATGATGTCGAGCGTTTTAGACAAAGTTGGATTCATCCAAAGACCGAGATTAAAAACTTTTATTTAACAGGCTCTGATGTGGTAACTGCTGGTGTGGGTGGTGCATTGATGGGAGGGGTTATGACCTCAATGGCAATGATGGGCTTGAAAGCAAATAAAGTGACAGAGCTTCTTAAAAAAGGTGTTTCACCGCAAGCGCAAGAAACAGAGCAAACTGTTTAGATACAAGGTCTTTAAGAGAGGTGTATCGCGCCTAAGATTTTTGGACGTGATGCACCGGTCGCGCTGATTAGATTTCCAGCTTTTCGTTCCGTTGTTTGCTTGGCGAGCCATGCAAAAGCACATGCTTCAACGTCATCGACTGGTATTCCGAGCTCATCTGTAAACTGAATATGCTCGTTGCTGAGCGTTTCAATCCTGTCTATAAGAAGTTGATTGTGAGCGCCGCCGCCGCAAACATAAAACTTCACCGGACCAACTAGATTCTGTTTTTCTGCCTTGATTGTGTCTGCCACGCTAACGGCGCTTAATTCAAGCAAGGTCCGTTGAACATCTTCTGGTTTTAAATCTTGAATCTCATGCTGATTCAGCCAATGAAGATTGAAGTATTCTCGACCGGTGCTTTTAGGAGCTGGGGCGGAGAAAAACGGATCGCTGTATAAGCACTTTAATAAGCTAGGAATCACTTTTCCAGAGCTAGCCCATGCGCCGTTTTCATCATAATCTTTGTCTTTGTGGCACTCTATCCAACGATCAAGCAAAGTGTTTGCGGGCCCAATATCGTATCCATAGCTGTTATGCATGTGACCCTCTGGGATCACGCTAATGTTGCCAATTCCGCCTAGGTTGATAATGAAATGGTGTGCGTCTTTGCTCGAAAATATAGCCTCATGAAATGCGGGGACCAAAGGTGCGCCTTGGCCGCCGCAGACCATGTCTGCCATTCTGAAGTCATTGATCGTCATAATGCCTGAGTGTTCCGCGATGGCATGTCCATTACCAATTTGGATGGAGAAGGGTGTTGGACCTTCTGGGCGATGGCGGATGGTTTGTCCGTGGCTTCCTATAGCCGTAACGCTTTCCGGATTGATGTTTAGGCGAGTTAGGAAGTCGTTCGTGCTTTTACCAATGAACTTCCCCAGTTCATGATCTACTCGACCAAAACGCTCTAGCTCTTCATCAGAGTTTGAATCACAGAGTTGGGATAAGGCGTGTCGCAATTTTTCCGGTAGTTTTATGCAATCAGATTGAACTGTATGGATCTTATTGTCCTCGAATTTAACGAGGGCAATATCAAGGCCGTCTATGCTAGTGCCTGAAATGCAGCCTATATAGAGTTGTTGGCTGGTGGTCACAAGGCTACTGATCATTCAGCGCTAGCTGAAAGTTTTCACGCAGGGTATCTAGTTGCGCTAAGAGAGGCTTTGTTTGAAGCGAGAAGAGCTCAACTTCACTGTTAGGTACTGGTTTTGCGTGTGGTAGCTTCACTCGAACAGGGTTCTTGTGTACGCCATTCACGCGAAACTCATAGTGAAGGTGAGGGCCTGATGCTAAACCTGTGCTGCCAACGTAACCAATGATTTGTCCTTGTTTGACGCGCTTCCCTACTTTTATGTTGCGAGCGAACTTATGCATGTGTGCATATAGTGTGGTGATCTTTTGGCCGTGCTGAAGTATGACTACATTGCCATATCCGCCTTTTCGGCCAGCAAATGTCACTTTACCGTCACCCGTTGCTTTAATTGGTGTTCCGCGAGAAGCTGCATAATCTGTCCCTTTGTGGGCGCGGATTTTATGAAGTACAGGGTGTTTGCGCTTCAGGTTGAAGTGAGAAGAGATGCGAGCAAAATCTACAGGCGTTCGGATAAACGCTTTGCGCATACTCTCACCTGAGGGTGTAAAGTAATTTGAAACGCCATTCGCGTCAGTATAAATGACGGCTTCTAGGTGACGTCCTTGATTGCTGAAGTTGGCCGCAAGTATTCGACCATCCTTATAAGGTTGGCCATCTACAAATAGCTTTTCATATACCAGACTGAACTTGTCGCCTTTGCGGATATCTAGGGCGAAATCCACGTCCCAGCCAAAGATATTGGCGAGACCCATGATTTGAGATTGCCCCAAACCTGCGTTTTGACCAGCAAGAAATAAGGATGAGTCGATTGTGCCCTCGGCATATGCTAGCTCAACTTCTGGTTCTCTGGTAACAACTTCCGTTACGAACGAGCCGTCTTGTTGACGATCTAAAAATACAGTTTCAGTGAGAGACCGAGATAGCTTGATTCGACTTAATTGATTTGCATCGTCATTCAGAAACGCTATTTTTTCGCCGGGGAAGATTCGTGTGAGCTCTTTGTTTTGTTTTCCTGCGCCAAGTACTTTGTACATGGTTGCGTCATTATACCCGCCTAAAGCAAATAGCTTTGATAGAGTATCGCCTTCATTCACTGAGAAGGTTTGCCAGTTTTCTAAGGGTTCAATTTGTAGTTCGTGATCTTGAGGAGTGGCAAGTTCAGCGCTGTTGATAGTTGCTTCTTTTGGAATGTCGATGGCGATCGTTGTGTTTTTCGTCGCATTAACTTTGCTACTAGGGCTGATAAGTAAAATAAGGGTAATGAGAACGCCAACTGTGCCTGCTGCGAGAACGTGCGTTTTTGGAAATGCGTGAAACAAAACTTGCCTACAATCAATAACTAAAAGTGAACATCTAATTTTTAGTATATCTATGTAATCCCATCGCGCAAAGTGAATGAATGCAAAGGTGGCTTACTTCACCATTAAAATTGGTATAATGCCGCACTTTTGAATTTTTGACTTGTGTGCAGGCGCCTTCAAGGCGTGATATTGGAGAAGTAAGGTATGTTGTCGGTAGAAGAACAATTAGCAATTATTAAGCGAGGTGCTGAAGAGCTAATTGTAGAAGAAGAGCTTGTTGAAAAACTAAAAGCAGGCAAGAAGCTGAGAGTGAAAGCGGGCTTCGATCCGACTGCGCCAGACCTTCATTTAGGTCATACCGTACTTATTAATAAGTTAAAGCAGTTCCAAGATCTCGGGCATGAAGTGATGTTTTTGATTGGTGATTTTACCGGAATGATTGGTGATCCGACTGGTAAAAGCGCGACACGTCCTCCTTTAACTGAGCAGCAAGTTCAAGAGAATGCTCAAACCTATAAAGAGCAGGTCTTCAAGATTCTTGATCCAGCCAAAACAAAAGTCATGTTCAATTCTGAGTGGATGAGCAAGATGAGTGCGGTGGATATGATTCGCCTTGCTGGTCAATATACCGTTGCGCGCATGTTGGAGCGTGATGACTTTAGTAAGCGATTCAAAGGTGAGCAATCGATTGCTATCCATGAATTTCTTTATCCCTTAGTCCAAGGGTATGACTCCGTTGCTATGGAGGCGGATGTTGAATTGGGTGGTACTGATCAGAAATTCAATTTATTGATGGGTCGCGCTTTGCAGAAAAATGCAGGTCAAGATCCGCAAGCTATTTTGACAATGCCTCTTTTAGAAGGACTTGATGGCGTTCAGAAAATGTCTAAGTCCTTAAAAAACTATGTGGGTGTGAGTGATGCTCCTGGTTTGATGTATACTAAACTTCTGTCAATGCCAGACGCTATGATTGGTCGCTACTTTGAATTGTTAAGCTTTAGGTCGATGGATGAAGTTACGGCTTTATTGGCTGAAATAGAGGCGGGGCGTAATCCTCAAGAAGTGAAAGATCTGTTTGCGCGCGAAATTATCGAACGGTTCCATGGCGCTGCTGCCGCAGCTGAAGCGCACAAAGGTGCTGGGAATCAGGTGGCACTAGGTGAAATACCAGAGAATTTGGAAGATGTCGAAGTGGCTGCTGATGACGGTCAGGAAGAGTTGCCAATCTCGGCGGTCCTGCGTATGGCGGGTCTAGTTAAGAATGGTGCTGCGGCAAAAGATGTGTTGAAGCGAGGCGCTGTATACGTTGATGGCCAAAAGGTAGAAGCATCTTTAATGATTAAGGTGCGTGGTCGTTTCGTCATTCAGGCTGGCAAGAAAAAAATCGCTCGAGTTTCGATTAAATAAATTATCAAAAACTTATTGACCGTTTGGTTTATATATTTATAATGCGCGCTCGCTTTGAGGGAGACACCTAGGGGAGTCGAAATTGAGGCGAGAAGTGAAGGTCTTCTAGCGTAATTTTTGATCTTTGTTTCTGGTGATTTTTGAGAAGTTTTTGTTGCTTATTTAAGTGTTGAAAACGAGCTCAAAAATAAAATCAGAAAGATCAAAAAAAGTAGTTGACCGGCGAATTAAGATCTATATAATTCGCGCCTCGCTTGAGGGAAGACCCTTCAAAAGGGTTGGAAATAAGCGAGAAGTTAACACCTAATTTTGAGTTTGATTTCAATAAGTTAGTTGCTTAGAAAATTAAATTCAGAAAGTTAAGAAAAGGTGTTGACAATCAAC
>NZ_LWFI01000001.1:0-16657 GCF_001635735.1 Oleiphilus sp. HI0067 | reverse complement strand
CCGTCAATTAAAACGAAGAACATAATTTTAAAAGGTAGAGAAATAATAATTGGAGATAGCATCATCATACCCATCGCCATTAAGACGCTCGCTACAACCATATCAATCACCAAAAATGGCAGGAACAATATAAACCCGATTTGAAATGCTGTTTTCAATTCACTAGTGACGAATGCAGGCATCAACACCCAAAACGATACCTCTTCAGGACTAGCCGCTTGTTTGCCAGATATGCGCATGAACAGCGCCAAGTCATCTTCTCGCGTTTGAGCCATCATAAACTCCCTGAAAGGAACACTGGCCTTTTCTACTGCTTCAAGTGGTGCTAGCTCCTCAGCCATATACGGTTGGATAGCTTCTGCATTCACTCTTTCAAGCACTGGCGTCATGATGAAGATTGTAAGGAATAAGGTCAGACCAAGAATAATTTGATTCGACGGTGTCTGCTGAAGACCAAGTGCTTGTCGCAAAATAGCAAACACCACAATGATCCGCGTAAACGATGTCATCATCATTAACATCGCAGGCAAAAAAGTTAGCGCTGTCATCAGCGCCAGAATTTGCAGCGTTACAGAATAAGACTGAGACCCGTCTTCATTCGTTATCAACTGCAATGCTGGAATACCAGAGTCGGCTGCGAAACCAAAAGAAGGCACAAGCAACGCTAAGATCGAGAATAAAACAGCCTTCACTTATTCACTCCCTTTTGAACTTTGCTTGCTAATAATAGATTGGAGTTTTTCGGAAAACTCACTCGGTTTCGCCGATACCGAGGGCTTAATTGGCGCTTCATCGAAATGATGCAGCAAGGAAATCTGCTGCGAAGTCACGCCGATCAAGAATTGCTCACCACGAACATCTAGCACTGCAACACGCTCCCGCGTTCCAATCGCCATGGCAGAAACAACTTTTAAATCGTTCGATCCCATACCGGTTAAACCTGTAAAACGCTTGACGATAAAGGCGATCAATAAGATACAGGCAACCATACCTAGCAGCGTGAGCATCACAAAAGGCCAATTGGATGCTTCAGAAACAGTGACTTTTGGAGAAGAAAGAAGGCCGTCAGAATCAAGTATGTTTTGAGAAGCCGACGACTGATTAGAATCCGAACCCTCAGATTCTATTGTTGTCGCTAGGCTTTTTTCAGCAGCCTCCTGCTCCGACAAATCTGAGCGTTCAACTGACTCTACGGTTTGAGTATTACTATTTTGTTCTGAAGTGATCGTTTTCTGCGTCGCAAGCGCATTGAAGCTCAGCAAAGTAATCATTAGAAGGATCAACAGACGCACAATTTACCTCACTTACGCCAAATCCAGCGCTGCCTAGTTAGCCTAGGCGACGAATGCGTTCTGATGGACTTACAACGTCCGTCAAACGAATACCGAACTTATCGTTCACCATAACCACTTCGCCATGGGCAATTAGCGTACCGTTAACCAGTACATCTAATGGCTCGCCTGCCAATCGATCCAATTCAACAACAGAGCCCTGATTCAGCTGTAATAAATTACGAATAGGGATTGACGTATTCCCAACTTCCATCGAGATGGTCACCGGAATATCTAAAATCACGTCCAGATCGGGAGTTTCAGAACCAGTACCCAGACCTGCACTAGCTTGATGAGCTGTGCCAGAGAAACTTTCCAAGGGCGCTGCCTGAATATCATTCTCTTCGCCACCTAAGGCTTCAGCCTCGGCCATCGCCGCGGCCCATTCATCCTCAGCGTCACCACCAGCATCGCCAGACTCTTCCATCGCCGCTTCCCATTCAGATGCTAACTTCTCGTCTTCACTTTGACCGTCGTTTTGGGTTTCGTTATCACTCATCTTCGTCTACCAAGCTGGTTGAAGCGGTTGTTGGCCGCTCTATTTTGTCCTTAATCATCAATGCCAGTGATCCATTTTTCTGGCCTAACTGAGCATAAAACATAGGTATTTTGTTTGCCGATACCATGGCATATTCAGGTAAATCTACGGAAATAATGTCGCCTTCTTTTAAATTCGACACGTCACGTAAACTAATTTGGTTTTCTAGTAGGGTTGCGTTAATCGGCACGTTTGCGCTGAGTAAATCTTCACGCATCGTGTTCACCCAACGTTCATCAATTTCATCAACGTCGCTTTGCACACCGGCATCAAGCAGCTCGCGCATAGGCTCAATCATCGAGTAAGGCAGCGCCAAATGCAGATCACCGCCACCGCCATCTAATTCAATATGGAATGTACTGATTACAACCACCTCACTTGGGCTGACTATATTCGCCATTGAGGGGTTCACTTCAGAATTCACATACTCAAAATCAACTTTAAAAATCGCATTCCAAGCCTCTTTCATATCGATAAAGACTTGTTCCAATACCATTTGGACAACACGATTTTCTGTTGGAGTAAACTCGCGCCCTTCGATTTTAGCGTGTCGCCCGTCTCCCCCAAAGAAGTTGTCAACGAGCTTGAAGACTAACTTCGCATCAAGAATAAATAGCCCTGAGCCACGCAAGGGGCGCATTTTGACGATATTTAAACTTGTTGGAACGTAGAGCGTATGAATATATTCGCCAAACTTCATAATCTGAACGCCACCTGTGGAAACGTCAGCATTACGTCGCAATAAGTTAAACAAGCTAATTCTGGTATATCGTGCAAAACGCTCATTGATCATTTCAAGCGTTGGCATTCGCCCACGAACAATACGGTCTTGGCTAGCTAGATCATAGGAACGGACGCCGTCTTCAGAATGATCCTCTTCGGTGTCTATATCTCCATCATCTACGCCATGAAGTAGCGCATCGATTTCGTCTTGTGAGAGTAAGTCTTGCACGAAAGCTAATAACCTTTTCTTACTGCATTACGAAGTTTGTAAAATACACAGCCTCAATAAGAGGCTCACCTTCGGCTTCAAGAACAGCATTGATTGAAGTAAGCGTTTCAGCAATCAGCGCTTCCTTTCCTTCAATTGTTTGAGCCATTTTGAAATCCGCTCCGCCATATAAGGCGTTTAACTTCGAACGTATCGACGGCATGTGATAATCGACTGCATCTAAAGCAGCTTGATCACGCCCCATAACGTTTAAGCTTACCTGCATATAACGTTGGCGACCGTCTACCATCAACGTCGCAAGTACAGGTGGTTTTAAATCCATATAAATAGCAGGCTGAATCTCTGGCGTCGTGTCGTCACTCGCTTCAGATTCTCCGCCTGCCATCAAGAAATACGTCACACCGCCAGCGATTACCAACAAAAGTACGACTAAGCCAATGATAACAAACAGTTTTTTCTTTGATCCCGTTGCTTCCTGCTCAGCACCCTGCTCTTCATTTTCTGGCTTTTCTTTATCTGCCACGTCAAAATCTCGTCAATTATGTATTGATTAATTAGGCGTTGTAGTTATTCAGCAATCTATATGCCAATCACTACAACAGAATTGTCGTAAGTGAGTTATGCGCCTCACTTACGGAACCGAGCAGATTCTAGCTGATTCGCTTTCTATTTATTGCTTTGTTAAGCAAGAGTAATGCGAAAAGAAGGAGCGCACGAACGCGTGCCCCTATGTTGACTTAATGTATTAGGCGTAAGCGTCGACCAAACTATCGCTCAAACTGACGTTTTGATTTGGATTATCCGAGACAACACTTTGATGATTTTGCGGTGTACTCGTACCAGCACTATACGCCACAGATTGATCTTCTTGACCACCTTGCTCAGGCGACGACTCTTGGCCAGAGCTTTGACCTAACGATTGCTCGCCTGCGTCAGCAAGTTCCTCAGAGCTGCCATTCAGCATTTCTTTTAGCTTGTGAATATTAGCCTCAAGTAATTCGCGCACACCTTGGTTCTGAGCATTGATGTTTATAGAACTTTGCTCAGCGCCGATCTGAATTTTTATATCAATCGGTCCCATATCAGCAGGATTCAAATGCAATTCGGCCTGTTGAATATTACGAGCACTCATCCACATCAACTTTTGATTTAACTGATTTGACCAGTCGGGGTCATCAACAGCTAATGGCAATGAACTAACATAAGCTTTACCCGCTTGTGACTCCGGCACTCTGCTATCTGAAACGAGGCGTTGATTCGTCAAACCCTCAAATTTGCTCAGACCTAAGTCAGGCGCATCGTCAACATTCTGGATACCACCAGAACTTAGCTCGAACTGCAGCTTCGCTCTAAAATCACTTTCGGAAACAAGCGTACTACTTTCAGGTTGCAGCAAAGTACTCGTGATGTTTGCCGCGTTAGCATTATACGGAGAGTTGCTGGTCAGACCTGCAGAGGTATTTGCGTTTTGCGAAGCAGCTGCTTGAACTTGTGCTTGAGCTAAACCTTCAACCCGCATAATGGATGCAGCGTTCGACAATGCTGGCCCTGCAGCGCTTACCTGCGCCATCATAGTATTACCAACCTTCATTGCACCTACGACATGAGATGCACCATCAGCAGCATTCGGACTTGTATCGGTGCGTATAACCGAAGTCATACTATTCAACACTGTCTCACTAACGGCCGAATTTACTTGCCCGTCCTTAGCAGATACTTCAAAACCATTCTCAAGGGACTGAGGAGACTGGGCAATCGGATTTAGCGCGGAAGAATCCACTGGCTTACCGTTAATCGAGACAGTAAGCTCTCCGCTAACAATAGGATGTGCAAAATTCATTTGGCCATTCTGCGAACTAGATACAGCAGCAGAAGCCGCCACGCCATCTTTACCCAAACTTAAGCCCTCATTTGAAATGATCGCAGAACGTTGAAATGAATTCCCTAAGTTAGTTTGCGAATCGCTACTAGCCGCGCCATCAACACCAACTAATGGTGCAGAAGATCCCGCGATCGCGCTTTGGCCATGGGGCCTCAAAGCCTGGCCATTCGAATTGTTAACACTCGCTTGCTGAGAACTCGTTGATTGCCCAAACTCAGACCTGAGATCTGACGCTGTGTTTGCTAACGAGGATGCACTGCCATTCTTACCCACCTGATTAACAGCGCTAAATACTGCGCCTTTGACAGTTTGGAGCTCTGTATCTGGTGTAATAGTTACATTCTGGCCCAACTGAAAGTTCAATACTGATGAATTAATCCCACTATCACCTTGCCCTGATACGAATGCGGCCGTGGAATCGAATTCATCTGTACTGGCTGAATTAGTTAATCCATTCCATTCGGGCTGATCGGCTTGCGGCAATTCTCCGTCTTTTGGCGGTAACGGATTGCCACTTTCATCGTGAGCTTGAGGACTTGCCGAATGCGATATTGAATTAGACAAGGCTGTTTGATCGCCGGAATGTGCGCCTAAGGGTTCTGATTTTTCTACCTTAGTTTGAGCTTTATTAAAAACCTTACCGAAGGCCTCAGACGAGCCATTCTGGGCTTTAACCGTCGCTGCTCCCGTCTCAATTAACTCTGAGTTCGGTGCACCGGACACTGGAAGTAATGACAATTGCTGCATAATTTTTAACGAACAACGTTATTTAATAATTAATTATGCAATCAACGATACAAAGATCATGCCGACAAGTGTTTATCGGCGCATAGATATATTAAGTGATAGAAAACAGCTGCTCAAAATTGGAAATTTTAAGGATTTTTTTTACATCATCATTGCAATGATTTATTGCGATTTTCGCATCCGCACCACCAGCATGATCACGAAGTAGCAACAACATTCCTAAGGCCGAACTATCTATATAAGAGGTTTCGCTGAGATCAATTTCGTAAGATGAAATTTGTGTTTCAGCGCTCTCATATGCGTCTCTAAAAGCTGCGTGATGACTGAAATCAAATCTGCCATCTATTGCGATTTTTAAGGTTTGGTCACTACCTTGGTAGCTCACATTCACCGACATACTGCCCTCGTTTTTTCAGTGTTGGTATTACCGCACATAGCGTAGTAAAGATTGCGAAACTCGCGTAATTAATTTGAGAACTAATGAGCAATTATGTAATTTTGCATGCATTAAGTAATGCCGGCCCAATCCGCTGTATGGGCAGCACTTCTACTGCAGCATTCAGTTTAACTGCTGCGCCGGGCATTCCCCACACCACGCTACTTGCCTCATCTTGTGCAATTGTATGCCCTTTTGCTTGTCGCATTCTTAACATTCCGGTGGCTCCATCAGCCCCCATTCCCGTCAACATTGCGCCAACACAGTACTTACCAAGTTCGGCCGTTGCTGAATCAAATAAGACTTCAACCGATGGAATATGTCCGTTTACTTTTTCACCATCTAAGAGCGCTGTAACAAGCTTTTTATCGCGTTTAGCTAAGCGCAGATGACGGTCACCCGGTGCTAAATAAGCACACCCCGCTTTAAGCGGCATATCTGCTTTCGCCTCACAAACTTCAATGGGCATCGTATCGTTTAATCGACTAGCAAAGGTGCCACTAAAGGCTGCTGGGATATGTTGCGCCATAAGAATCGGAGGGCAGTTTTTAGGCATGTACCGAAGAATTTCTTTCAAGGCTTCAGTGCCGCCCGTCGAGCTTCCGATACAAATCACCTTGCCTACTTTATATCGATCTTCTTTAGTTGAAGTCTCGGTGGGAGTGCTTGCTTTAGTCGTGACACTTTCACGCGCGAGCATATTAGCTCTAGCCGCATTGCGAACCTTATCTTGAATGACACCTGCGTATTGGACTAGATCTCCCCAGCCTCCACCTTTGGGCTTACAAACGTAGTCAACTGCTCCAATTTCTAGCGCATCGAGCGTAACGGGAGCTCCTTTTGCCGTTAAGGTAGATATCATTACAACTGGCATCGGACGCAAGCGCATCAAATTCTTGAGAAACGAAATCCCATCCATCTTCGGCATTTCAACATCAAGAGTGATTACATCGGGGTTTAACGCTTTAATCTTCTCTCGCGCGTCAAATGGATCGCTCGCGACCCCGACTACCTGCAAGTCGGGAGCTTGACTGATAATCTCGGTCAGTACTTGGCGTATGAGCTCCGAGTCATCAACGATTAATACTTTATATGGATTCACTGCCAGCCTCTCAAATCGACTTCAGTTAAAATAATTCGACATCGCCTGTATCTGCAGATTTGTTTAAATTACTACGATAATCGCGTTCACGTTGTGCAATCGTGTCGTTTGCCACACTAATTAAACGCTTCATTTTTACGGCGCCAGTATCAGGGAAATACAACACTTTTCTTGGGTGGGCGCCCCCAACATCCATTGCTGAAATACTTAAGCCTTCGCGTGCGAGATACGATCGAACGAAGTCAACATTGCGCGTTCCTATCTCTGTCGTATTGCTCAACACATTACCGCCACCGAACACCTTTACTTCGAGGTTCTTGCGGGTTCCGCCCATTTTCAAAATTTCATTGATGAGATACTCCATCGCCCAATTTCCGTAACGGGACGCCAAAGCAAGATCTCCGCCCCAATTATCGGTAGAGTGCTCAACTTCTTGGGGCAACATAAAATGATTCATGCCTCCAACACCTAATTGCCGATCCCGGATACAAGCAGCAATACAAGAACCTAAGACTGTCGCGATAATTTCACCGCAACGACTTACATAAAATTCGCCGGGTAAAATTTTCGCTGCATGCATATTCATACGGCGATCCCAGTACCGATTAATATGCTCAAAACCTGGTTCTGCAGGAGGCAATGTGCCTGGTAGTTGATGCGCTTCCATCGCTATGATTTCACTCTGTAAATAGTCTTTCCCAGGGATTCAAACCGGACGCCTACGCCATGCATATTTTCAGAATGCCCTATAAACAAATAACCACCGGGGTTTAATGCATCTGCATAGCGATTCAATAAACGCTCCTGCGTCTCCTCATTAAAATAAATCATGACATTGCGACAGAAGATGAAGTCAAAGCGTCCTTTCATCGGCCACGATTCCAATAAATTCAGACGTTTAAAGCGAATCAGCGATTGCAGCGAAGATTGAACTTTTATGATATCTATATGATTTCTATCAAACAAAAACCATTTCTTTTTTCGGCTCTTACTTAGACCTTCAATCCGCTCAATGTCATAGATTCCCTGCGAAGCTTTTTGCAAAACATTTGAATCTAGATCTGTCGCTAAGACTTTCACGTCCCAATTTTTGATAGGTAAATATTCGTTCAAGGTTAACGAGATCGAATAAGGCTCCTCTCCCGAGGAACAGCCAGCCGACCACGCTCTTATCTTGCCTTTACCGCTAGCGTGAAGCTGAGGTAAAACCGTATTCGCCAAATACTCGAAGTGATGCTCTTCTCTAAAAAATGAAGTGAGATTGGTTGTGATTGCGTTGATAAATAAACTGACTTCTGGATGCTTTGGATTGCGAATAATTTCGCAATACTCTCCAAACTCACTTAGGTTAAGTTCCCGCATCCGACGAGCGAGACGGCCATAAACCATGTCTTGTTTATGGTCACCCAGAACGATACCTGTATAAGAATAAGCAAGTTTACTGATCTCAGAAAAATCTTTCTCTGACATGAAGAATTCGCGATCAATCTTTTTCGCGTTGGCTCCCACGTGCTCTCGTCCCTTTGAATCAGTGAATACTTAGCAATGCCTTTTGATCTTGAATGAGGCCTTCGTTTAGATCTAACAAAATGACCATATGTTCTTCTGTACTGCCCAAACCTTTGACGTACTGACCTTGGGCTTTGTTACTTAACTCGGGTGCGGGCTGAATATCTTTGTCAGAGAAGTTATGAACATCTGACACGGCGTCGACGACCACTCCCATCACTTTATTTGAGTTAGAACATTCGACATTCAAAATAATGACGACAGTCGCATCGTCGTACGTTAAATCGGTCAAGCCAAAGCTCATACGCAGGTCAATCACAGGAACAACAGTCCCACGCAAGTTCATAACGCCCAAAACATGGCCTGGTGAATTGGGAATGCGCGTAACAGCCTCCCAGCCACGAATTTCTTGAACAGATAATATATTGACGCCAAATTCTTCTTCCTTCATATAGAAGGTCAAATATTGCTCAGCCAATTCTGCCTGCGCATGAATGCCATCATCATTGTTTGGAGCTTCAATTTCTGTTTGCTTAGCCATTACTGCTCTCCTTATCTCGCCCTAGGCCGCAGCCGAGTCATCTTCGTTGACGTGTTTCTTGTATTCGTCTCGACTCACGCCAGACAATTTTATCAAGCCGCCAATATCAAGAATTAGTGAGACAGTGCCATCCCCCCAAAATAGTGGCACCAGAAATTCCATCGACAGAACGATAGTTTTCCTGAAGACTTTTGATCACCACCTGTTGCTGAGCTAGTAAGTCATCGACGAGTACGGCAATTTTCATGTTGTCACCCTCAACGACGACAAGCAGACCATCTTCAAGCTTTTCTGAATCAGGCTTAATGCTGAAGATATCCCAAAGGCGCACAATTGGTACGTATTCATCCCGCAAGCGCAAGACCTCACAGCCTGATGAAACACGATGAATCATTTGATCATAAGACTGAATAGACTCAACAATTGAGACCAGAGGGAAAATAAAGACATCGCTGCCAACTCGGATGAGTTGTCCATCAAGAATTGCTAGTGTGAGTGGTAATCGGATGGTGAAGGTGCTGCCTTTGCCAGACTGCGACTCAACTTCGACAGAGCCATTAAGCTCTTGAATATTTCGTCGCACAACGTCCATCCCGACGCCACGACCTGAAATATCGGTGATTTCAGACGCGGTCGAAAATCCAGGTTTGAAAATCAAATCATAGATCTGTTCATCGCTGAGATTATCACTCGCTTTCACCAAGCCATTATCAATGGCTTTCTCAAGAATACGATCACGATTCAGGCCTGCGCCATCATCAATGATTTGAATCACTATGTTGCCACCCTGATGAAAGGCATTCAGAGTAATTTTACCCATTTCATCTTTGCCAGCTGCAACGCGCGTTTCAGGCGATTCAATGCCGTGATCTAACGAGTTTCGGACTAGATGAACAAGAGGGTCTCCAATACGTTCCATCACTGTTTTGTCGAGTTCCGTTTGCTCACCCAACAACTCCAACTCAACATGCTTGCCGAGTTGTTTGCTCGTATCATGAACCAAACGGGGAAACCGCGAGAACGCAAAACTAATTGGTAGCATGCGTATACGCATAACGCTTTCTTGAAGCTCACGCGTGTGATTGTTGAGCTGCTCAAGCCCTTCCATTAGTCGTGGCAACTTGTCGACGGTAAAATTTCTGCCGAGTTCACCTAGCATAGATTGGGTAATCACTAGTTCCCCAACCATATTAATCAGGCTATCAACCTTGTCGGTTCCGACACGTATTGACGCACTTTCAGCTTTCGCTTGATGCTTCGCTTTGGGTTCGGCTTTGGCCGCAGTAGTTTGAGGTTTTTCTGCGACGACTTGGCTCGGAGCGGATTCCTCTACCACAGGTGCAGGTTTAGCTGAAGAAGTTGCATCCTCTGAGGTATTTGAACTCGACGCTTCAGCAAGCCCAACACCGCCGATATCTATCGCTTCAATCGTCAACTCAGAATCATCAACGACCCATTCAAACACCTCGTCGACTTGCTCTTTTGTCGCCTCGCCAAACAAAGAGATATTCCATGCGAGGTAACAAGCATCAGCTTAAATATCATCGAGTTTCGGAACATCTGAGGCATCCACGTCGACCTCAAGCTCACCGAGTTCAGCCAGCTCTCTGAACATCCGAACAGGCTCGTTACCCGTTCGTAAAATATCTGTAGAAGGACGGAAAAATATTTGCCATCCGCGTGCCCCATCACTATGGCCATCGTTAGCATCGCCCTCTCCACCGTTTTGGGTTGCAGCGGAAGCGCCTGATTCTCGGCCATTTAAAATATCTTCAAATTCTGATTTAAGTGAATTGGATAATTCGGTCTCGCATTCCTCGCCTTGTTCCAATTGCGTGACCATTGTTCGCAGGCAATCGACTGAACGAAGGAATAGATCAACATGCTCTGCAAGAATTTTGAATTGATCTGATCGAATCAGATCAAGAAGCGTTTCTACGACGTGTATAAAATCTGCAATTTGCTGAAAACCAAAGATACCACTACCACCCTTAATTGAGTGCGCAGCACGGAATATTTCATCAATGCGCTCAGAATCTTGATTGTCAGGGTCCAGCTCTAAGAGAGCTGCCTCCATTATGTCTAAGCCTTCGTTACTTTCTTCAAAGAAGACCTGATGAAACTGACTGAGATCTACGCTCATACTTCACCCCATGAAAATGGTGCTTAACACTACCCCATCACTTTCTTGATGGTCGCGAGTAACTGGTCCGGATTAAACGGTTTAACAAGCCAGCCCGTGGCGCCAGCCTCTTTACCTTCGGATTTCTTATCGCCAGCGGATTCCGTCGTTAACATAAGTATCGGCGTGAACTTATAATCAGGAAGTGTTCGTAGATTCTTGACGAGCTCAATGCCATCCATTACTGGCATATTTACGTCTGATAAAACAAGGTCAATATTGGCACCTGTCGCTTTTTCCAACGCTTCTTGCCCATCTCCAGCTTCAATTACATCGAAACCAGCACCCTTAAGAGTAAATGTCACCATCTGCCGCATTGATGCAGAATCGTCGACTGCGAGAATTGTCGCCATTCGAATACCTCTAGTAGTTGTCCATTCGCCTTATATCTTTATCGTTGACACAACAACCAATTGCGTTATTGGTAGCGTTCAGAAAGCTGTTTAAATCCGAGTAAATCGGTACATTCTCTCAAACCATCTGACGCTGTTATCTCAACTTGAATGTTCAAGTTATCTGCTGTTGTGCAGGTACTCGACAAAAGTTGAATAATTGCTGTATCAACTCTTTCAACTGCGCTTGCATTGATATGGAGGGTTTCGGACTCTGACAACAACGTTTCGATCTCGTGATGCAAAGCTTCAGCCTTTGCAATAGTTACAGGACCTTCAAGCGTTAATTCGTTGCCTGCCATGTTTAACCCTATCTTTCGTTAAAATTCAAAAAATTGACCATAAAAAACACACGCAACATTGCTGCGATGCCTCAAATGTAGTTTGAATTTTTATAAATGCGCGGGGATTGGCGGAAGGGCTTAGATAATTAGGTTATAACCCAACATTGGGTTAGTTCATGCTAACTGCCAAGATACTAACGATACTTACTCGAAATAAAATCATCGAGCATTCTCCCTTCTTGCTTTTTTTCTTCCTTTGCGAGTTCTTGGCGATGCGTATCGTCACGCAATTGAGCAAGCGATTTGGTTTTTTCTCGCAGTGTCACCCAATGTTTTTTTGCTTGTTCAAATTGCAAACTTACATTATTCACAACAAGAGATTGTTGATCAATCGCATTATCGAGTTGTGCGACGAACTGCTGGTAGCTAGTTAGTGTATAGGGGTTAGAAGCTCCTTTCATGGAATTACTAACACCTGCAAGGTAGGATTCTCGATACTCCTTCAAACAATCCAATTGTTGTTGAGCATCATCAAGCGCCTGCCTAGCCTGACGCAAAATGGTACTAGCTTGGTCTTCCTCTTTCGTTGCCAGATCAACGAGCAAACGCAAACGATTTACTTTCTTTGAAACGGCCACAGAAATTAG
Source organism: Oleiphilus sp. HI0067 (assembly GCF_001635735.1). Classification (NCBI taxonomy): domain Bacteria; kingdom Pseudomonadati; phylum Pseudomonadota; class Gammaproteobacteria; order Oceanospirillales; family Oleiphilaceae; genus Oleiphilus; species Oleiphilus sp. HI0067. The sequence continues at coordinate 4,114 of NZ_LWFI01000001.1, read as the reverse complement.
CCTTCAGCGCATGTTTCAGCGTCAGGAGCGACCACGCTTTTTAATTGCATAATCGAGACATCGCTCGTTGCTCGTTCATTGAGCCCTTGCTGTAAGAAGTTGCGCATTAAGTCGATTCTAGAAACCGCAAAATCGGTTAATGGATCTGAGCCTTGCGCATAAGCACCAACAGAAATGAGATCTCTCGCTTGCTGATATTTTGCATACAACTGCTTAAAGCGCTGAGCATCTTTAAAGTGCTGTGGATCAGTTACCTGCGGCATAACACGACTAATAGAAGCTTCAATATCGATTGCGGGGTAATGCCCTTCTTCCGCTAATGCTCGCGACAAAACTATGTGGCCGTCTAAGATTGCACGCGTTGCATCCGCGATCGGATCTTGCTGGTCATCGCCTTCTGTTAACACAGTATAAAAAGCAGTAATTGAACCGCCTCCTTCAACGCCGTTACCTGCGCGTTCAACAAGTTGCGGAATTTTTGCAAAAACAGAAGGTGGATAGCCTTTGGTAGCGGGAGGTTCGCCAACGGACAAGGCAATCTCTCGTTGTGCTTGGGCATAACGAGTAAGAGAATCCATTAATAGCAACACACGCTGGCCTTTATCTCTATAGTATTCAGCAATGCGCGTACATAACGTTGATGCTCGCATTCGCATGAGCGGCGAATCATCCGCGGGCGATGCAACCACAACAGAACGGCTTAAGCCTTCTTCGCCAAGAATATCCTCGATGAACTCTTTTACCTCACGTCCCCGTTCACCAATCAACCCGACCACTACAACATCGGCGTTGGTAAAACGCGTCATCATTCCAAGCAACATACTCTTGCCAACACCACTACCGGCAAACAAACCGAGTCGTTGTCCAACGCCAACCGAAAGCAAGGCGTTGATCGCTTTTATACCGACATCTAAAGGCGCGCGAATTGGCGCCCGCGCTAGAGGGTTAATAATATCTGCTGAAGCAGGTACATAGCTCTCGGCAAGCAAATCGCCTTTACCATCAATAGGGTTACCACAGCCATCGAGCACTCGACCAAGTAACGACATACCTACGGGCACATCATTAGCGCTGGGTAGCGGAGTCACTTTGGCTCCAGGTTGAAACCCCTTCACCACGCTTAGCGGCATAAGATAGGTGCTGTCTTCGTCGAAACCGACGACTTCTGCTTCGACTTCTTCGTTATTGGAGCCTTGAATTAAACAGCGGTCACCGACGACTGCTTTACAACCTTTTGCCTCAAGGGTAAGGCCAATCATTCGCGTAAGTCGCCCACTGATGACAGGCTCGAAGTGTTCAATATTCTCCGATGCTTGCTGAAAATCGGTAATGCGTGATAGCAGATCAGCCATCTGGATTTAATCCATTTTCATCTTGCGAAATATCTTGGTCAGGCGCGTCTTCTAGCACTTCACTCGCGAAATCAACATGGCTTTCTAATGTCGCGGGGGATTCTTGATGGACCTCGAAATTTTGAGATTTCGCTGCTTGCAACAGCATGCTTTGTACAGCGTGTTGGAAGCGTTTTTCAATCGTGTAGTCAACCACCTGCTGACTTGTCTCAACTAAGCAGCCGCCCCTCGCCAAATGTGGTGATGGCACGACTGCGACCTCCTTATCGATCTCTTCAATGAGTGGCTGTACGATTGGAATATCTTGAGGATTAAGAGAAATACTAAATTCGCGTGCACGCTTGGGCAGCGAATTTATCGCATTCTGGAGCGCCAAACGAATAACATCGGTACTCTGCTTGATTTCTGTATGAATGACAGCACGCACAACGGCTAATATGGTATTGAGCAAGGCGTCTTCTAGTTGATCGCGTTGACTTTCTATAGGATCAAGCAAGGCCTTTAATTGATCTGAAAGAGCTTGTTTGTGCGATTGCAACTCACTGTCAGCTTGTTGACGCCCCTGCTCTAAGCCTTCTTGCTTACTTTGTTCGATACCAACGGTACGCCCTTCTTCGACGCCGGCGTTGTAACCATCGGCTTTTCCTTGCTTAAGCCCCTCTGCATAGGCTTCCGCGCGGATCGCCTCCAAATCGTCTGCTGTCAACGGTTTTACTTTTGCACTATCGGTATAGTCTTCACCTGAATTGAGATTAGGTAGCTCCCAGCGCTCGTAAGCACTTAAGCTTTCGACAGGACGATCGTCCTTAGGTGGATTTTGTTCACTCATACCAATACTTAGATCATTTCCTCACCGCTTCCACCCAAGGCTATTTCGCCAGAGTCTGCCAAACGACGAGCAATAGTAAGGATATCTTTTTGAGATGCTTCAACTTCCGATACTTTAACAGGTCCTTTCGCTTCAAGATCATCGCGAAGAAGCTCTGCAGCACGTTTCGACATGTTGTTGAATATTTTCTCTTGTAGGTCAGCGTCTGCACCCTTGAGTGCGACAATTAATACTTCGCTAGAAACTTCTCTGAGTAGTGTTTGGATGCCACGATCATCAACATCTTTCAGGTTGTCGAAGACGAACATGAGCTCTTCGATTTCGTTACCAAGGTCTGAATCGATCTCTTTGATGTTGTCCATCAAATCGCCTTCGATCGAAGACTCCATAAAGTTCATTATGTCAGCTGCCGTTTTAACACCACCAATTTTACTGGTCGCTGTCGCGGTATTCCCCGAGAATTGTTTCTCAAGAATATCGTTTAATTCTTGCAGGGCCTGTGGCTGAATCGAATCCAAAGAAGCGACACGCATCATAACGTCTAAGCGCACTTTTTCATCGAGGATACCAAGAACTCCAGCCGCTTGGTCGGGCTCCAGATATGACACAACGATCGCTTGAATTTGAGGGTGTTCATAACGGATAAGCTCAGCGACTGCTCGCCCTTCCATCCATTTTAAGGTATCGAGTCCAGTCGTATTACCACCAACTAAGATACGATCGATTAATCCTGAGGCTTTATCTTCACCCAAGGCCTCATTCAGCATGTTCTTAATGTACTGGTCTGAGCCAATGCCCATACCAGTTTGACGACCGACTTCTTCGATGAACTCAATCAGGACGGCTTCAACTTGCTCTTGGGTAATATTGGTCAAGCTAGCCATGGTCGAACCGACACGATGAACTTCTTTTGGGCCCATGTGTTTGAGAATTTGCGCCGCATCAGCTTCGCCTAAACTCAATAGCAGCACTGCTGCTGCCTCTAAACGAGGAAGTGTCGGTAATTGTGCTGCTTCTGTGTTATCAGCCATCTTGATTTACCCAAGTTCTCACTACTTGTGCCACTCGTGCTGGATCTTCAGCGATTAAACCTTTGAGCGCATTAATTTGTTTATCGTAACCTTCAGACGCGCCAGGCAACATAAAGTCTTCACCACTTGTTCCTAATGCAGCCATCGCGGGGTTATCGCCGTCCATACGTTCAAACGAATCTAGCGTTGGACCTGAACCGTCCATACCGCCTAATGCTAACTCTTTTGCTTCGGCACCTGAACTTACAAGGCTTTTAAATATGGGGCGAATAATCGCGAACACTACAATTAAGGCAACAACGACTGCCAAGGCTTTCCAAACAACTTCCCAAAACCATGCCTGTTCCCAGATCTCGGGTTCTACAAATTCTTCGATCTCTTGCGGCGCAAACGGAGTGTTGACGACGTTAACGCTGTCGCCGCGTGTTGCATCATATCCAACGGCGTTGCGCACAAGTAATGTTAGACGCTCAAGCTCTGCGTCGCTCCATTTTTGGAACGACACTTCCCCTGTTTCAGGATTGATGTTACGAATGTCATCCACTGCAACTGCAACAGTCAGACGTGAAACGCGCCCCTTTTGATGACGGGTGTAGCTCACCGTTCGGTCGACTTCATAATTTCGCGTTGCTTGCTTACGCAAATTAACAGGTGCTGCTTGCTCCGGCTGCGCAGCGCCCTCACCCGCTTCTTCAGGCACTTCTGCATTCACTGGCGGTTGATTAGCCAAAGCTCCTGGGATACCACCGTCGACACCATTTGCTTTTTGCTCATCCAGAGTCTGTTCGCTGCGTACCGCACCCATATCAGGATTGAACAACTCTTCTGCTTCTTCGATTTCTGTAAAGTCAACGTCAGCTGATACTTCAGAACGAAAACGACCAGAGCCTAGTACCGGATCA